>NZ_CALPCY010000023.1:0-77478 GCF_943193115.1 Otoolea muris | reverse complement strand
GCCTCGCGCGCCTGTTCAGACGTCTCACGCGCCTGTGCTGCTTCCTCACGCGCCTGCTCAGCCGCCTCGCGCGCCTGTTCAGACGTCTCACGCGCCTGTGCTGCTTCCTCATGCGCCTGCTCAGCCGCCTCGCGCGCCTGTTCAGACGTCTCACGCGCCTGTGCTGCTTCCTCACGCGCCTGCTCAGCCGCCTCGCGCGCCTGCGTTGCTTCCCCCTTTGTCTCCCCGATCTCCTGAGCCAGACCATCCAGTTTGTCCAGTATCAGTCTTTCTACTTCCGTCATGGCGTATCTCCTTTCGTAACGGCTCAAACATTTTCACAGTTACTCCTACACCTCTCCAAGTATATTCATACTATATCGTATCAGTCTGGCTGTGTCAATCTGTCCTTTACATTTTGCCGGGCTGTGTCCGGCAGCGCAACAGTTCATACTGCTTAAACGGCTGCCCCGCCAGCCTCCATCCAAATTACTCAGCCGCCCCGGCCTACTGCCCCGGCCAGCCTTTCAAGCGCCTCCATGAGGATCTGCTTCGGGCATGCCAGGTTGAGCCGCTCAAAGCCTTCCCCTTCCGGCCCGAAGATGTACCCCTCATCCAGGAACAGATCCGCTTCCACCATCCGCCGCTCCTGCTCCTCCTTCGTCCATCCAAGCGCGTGCAGATCCATCCACTGTAAATATGTCCCCTCCAGTGGGAAGACCCGTATCTGCGGACAGCGTTCCCCGAGAAATGCCTTCAGCGCCAGATGGTTTTCATAAATCACTTCCAATGCCTGTGAAAGCCATTCGTCGCAACGGGTATAGGCGATCTCGCACGCCTTATATCCAAGGGCATTCACCCGCCCTTCCTGTCCGGCGCAGGCCATCCGGCGCTTTAAGGCCCGCATCCGCTCCGGATCCGGCACGATAACAATACTTGTTTCCAGGCCGGCCAGGTTGAAGGTCTTGCTGGGCGAGATACAGGTCATGGTATTCCTCTCCAGCTCCCCGGAAATCGCGGCAAAGGAGGTGAAGGCATGTCCCGGCATGATGAGATCGCAGTGGATCTCATCGGAAATGATGAATACTCCGTGGCGCAGGCAGATCTCTCCCAGCCGTTCAAGCTCCTCCCTGCTCCAGACACGCCCGGTTGGGTTGTGCGGGCTGCAAAACAGAAGGACTTTATTCTCCTCCCGCGCCGCCAGCTCCTCCATTTTTTCATAATCTATGACGTAACGCCCGTCCTCCTCCAGTAACGGGCAGCGGACCAGGCGGCGCCCCGTCTTTTCCACGGCCTTGTAGAACGGCGGATAGACCGGAGGCATGATGATCACGCCCTCGCCCTCCTCTGCAAACGCCGCTGCCGCGTGAAACAGCGCGTTGACCACGCCCGGCGTTGTGATGAGCCATTCCGGCCGGATCGCGCGGCCGTAGCGGCGCTTTGTCCAGCTCCCCACCGCCTCATAAAACGCGGGGCCTGCGGTCTGATAGCCCAGCACGGCGGTCTGTATATATTCCGACAGCCCCTCCCGGATCTCCGGGGGATTGGCAAACTCCATATCGGCGATGGAAAAGGGAACGATCCCCTCCCGGACGCCCGGCTTTTTTTCTTTCATGATCTTCCATTTCAGCGCCTCGTCCATGTCGCGCCGCGGCGCTGTCGTAAAGTCATATACGCTCATTACTCATCCCTCCTGCAATACAATAGCCGTTCAGGCGGCGGGCGGGAAGACTCCCCCATCCGAACGGCTGCATACGATCTGTCAAACTGCGTATAAACAGCATTCTTTTATCCCATCATATCAAACAGCGAGAGCTGGTTGCTCTCCGGGAGCCCGGCGAGCAGCCCCAGATCCGCCATCAGATCACAGACCGTTTTCGTCACCTTGGTCCGGTTGATAAAATCTTCCTTTGACAGGAACGGACCTTTTGCCGCCGCGAATACAACGGCGTCCGCCGCCTTTTCCCCCAGGCCGTCTATGCTGCCAAGGGAGGGCATCAGCTTCCCGTCCATGATCTGGAAGTTTCTGGACTGCGCCCTGTAGATATCAATCGGGATAAACTCAAAGCCCCTGGCATACATTTCCTGCACAATGCGCATATCGCGCAGGACGTCCTGCTCCTTTTTTGAGAGGGAATCCAGGCGGCTTTTATAATCCGCCAGATGATGCTCCAGGCGGTCGCGCCCCTGGCACATCAGCGCATAAGAAAAGCCGTTGGCGCGGATGCTGAAATAGGCGGCGTAGTAAGCCAGGGGGTAAAACACCTTGCAGTACGCCACGCGCCAGGCCATCATCACATACGCGGCCGCGTGCGCCTTGGGGAACATATATTTGATCTTCTGGCACGAATCAATGTACCACTGAGGCACGCCGTGCCCTGTCATCTCCTCAATCCATTCCGGCTTTAAGCCCTTGCCCTTGCGGACGCTCTCCATGATGGTAAAGGATAAGCCCTCCTCCAGGCCCATATGGATTAAGTACACCATGATATCGTCGCGGCAGCAAATCGCGGTCTGGATGGTCGCCTGGCCGCTCAGAATCAAATCCTTTGCATTTCCCAGCCACACATCCGTCCCGTGCGCCAGGCCCGCGATGCGCACCAGATCCGACAGGTACTTCGGCTGGGCGTCAATTAACATCTGCATGGCGAAATCCGTGCCAAACTCCGGAATCCCGAGCGCGCCCAGCCTGCAGCCGCCGATGTCCTCGGGCGTGATTCCCAGGGCCTGCGTGTTCTGGAACAGGCTCATGACCTCCTTGGAATCCAGCGGAAACTCCTTTGGATCCTGCCCGGTCAGATCCTGCAGCATGCGGATCATGGTCGGATCATCGTGTCCCAGGATATCGAGCTTTAAGAGGTTATGGTCAATGGAGTGGTAGTCAAAATGCGTCGTCACCGTGCGGGACGACATATCATCCGCCGGGTGCTGCACCGGCGTAAAGGAAAAGATCTCTTCGCCCAGGGGAAGCACGATGATCCCGCCCGGGTGCTGTCCCGTGGTTCTCCTGACCCCCACGCAGCCGGCCAGGATGCGCTCAATCTCGCACCGCCTTTTGTGGATGCCCTTATCCTCATAGTAATGCGCCACATAGCCGTAGGCCGTCTTATCTGCCAGCGTGCCTATCGTCCCGGCCCGGAAGGTCTGGCCTTTTCCGAAAATCACCTCGGTATAGCTGTGCGCCCGGCTCTGGTATTCTCCGGAGAAATTCAAGTCAATATCCGGCTCCTTGTCGCCCTTAAAGCCCAGGAACGTCTCAAACGGGATATCAAATCCATCCTTTTTAAGAGGTTTGCCGCACACCGGGCAGAGCCGGTCCGGCATATCGCAGCCGGCCATGCCGGAAAACTGCCGCACCTCCTCGGAATCAAAGTCATAGAAATGGCAGTTTGGGCAGTAGTAATGGGGGCTTAAGGGGTTTACCTCCGTGATACCGGACATGGTGGCCGCCAGCGACGAGCCCACGGAGCCGCGGGAACCTACCAGATAGCCGTCCTCATTTGACTTCCAAACCAGCTTCTGGGCGATGATGTACATCACCGCAAAGCCGTTGGAGATGATGGAATTCAGCTCCCGTTCAAGGCGGTCCACCACAATCTTCGGCAGCTCCTCCCCGTACATCTCATGCGCCCGGTTATAGCAGATGGTACGCAACGTCTCATCCGAATTCGGGATAACCGGAGGGCATTTGTCCGGCCGCACCGGAGAGATCGGCTCGCACATGGCCGCAATCTTCCTCGTATTCGTGATCACGACCTCCCCGGCCTTATCGCTCCCCAGATACTCAAACTCGCGCAGCATCTCTTCTGTGGTGCGAAGGTATAAGGGCGCCTGGTTGTCCGCGTCCTTAAACCCCTTGCTGGACATGATGATCCTCCGGTACACCTCATCCGCCGGATCAAGGAAATGGACGTCGCAGGTGGCGCAGACCGGCTTATTGTACTGCTCGCCGAGGCTTATCACCCGCCGGTTCAAATCCATCAGATCCTCTGTGCTGCTCACCGGGCTCTTCTCGTCGCGCAGCATGAATTCATTGTTCCCCAAGGGCTGGATTTCGAGATAATCATAAAAATTTACGATATCGTGCAGCTCCGCCTCCGGCACGCCGCGCACGATCGCCTGAAAGAGCTCCCCCGCCTCGCACGCGGAGCCAAGAATCAGCCCCTCCCGGTACTCGGTAAGAAGGCTTTTGGGGATTCTCGGCCGCTTGGCATAGTATGTTAAGTTCGATTCCGACACAAGGCGGTACAGATTAATCCGCCCCGTATCATTCTTTGCCAGGATAATGATATGGTACGTCGGCATCTTGCGGATCATGTCCACGGTCATTTTGCTCTGGGCGTTTAAAGCCGTCACATCCTCAATGCCCCGCGCCTTCAGCATGGCGATAAAACGGACAAAGATCTCCGCCGTCGCGCCCGCGTCGTCCACCGCCCGGTGATGGTTCTGCAAAGAAATGCGCAGCTCTTTTGCCACCGTGTCCAGCTTAAACCGGTTTAAATTCGGCAGCAAGAGCCTTGCCAGGCTCACCGTATCGAGGACCGTGGGCTCAAATACAAGACCCTGCCGCTTTGCCTGCTCCTTGATGAAGCTGACATCAAAGGAGGCGTTGTGGGCAACCATCACCGCGTCCTCACAGAACGCGAGAAACCGGGGCAGTACCGTCTCAATATCCGGCGCGTCGAGGACCATGCTGTCGTTGATGCCCGTCAGGTCCTCGATTTCATAGGGAATCGGCGTCCTGGGATTGACAAAGGAGCTGAAACGGTCCGTTATCCGGCCGCCCTCCACCCGCACCGCGCCGATCTCGATAATCTGATTCTTCAAAGGGCTGAAGCCCGTGGTCTCAATATCAAATACCACGCACACCGAGTCCAGGGACTGGCCCTGTCCGTGGCTGACCAGCTCCTTCATATCGTCAACCAGATAGCCCTCCACACCGTAGAGCACCTTAAAATCCTCGTCCTTATCTACCGCGTGGCCGGCGTCCGGGAACGCCTGGACACAGCCGTGATCTGTCACCGCGATCGCGTCCATGCCCCACTCTTTTGCGCGCTTTATGAGATCCTTTACCTCAGACACGCCGTCCATATCGCTCATTTTCGTATGACAGTGAAGCTCCACCCGCTTGACCGGACTGTTGTCCATACGGCGGTCCGTGAAATCCTCACACGTTTTAATGCCCGAAACCGATCCGATGGTCAGCTCCCCGTCGAAGCGGTCAAGATTGGCCACCCCCTTGACGCGCACAAACCGGCCCGCCTTCGTGGCCTCCTTCAGATCCTCCACCGCCTCCTCCCTGGCGAAAATCTTCACGGTAATGGTGTCCGTAAAATCGCTGATATTGCACATAAAGAGCGTATTGCCGCTGCGCAGCTCCCGGCACTCGGAGGAAAGGATCTTCCCACGGATCACAACCGTCCCGATCTCTCCCTCCAGCTTATCCAGCTCCACCGCCTCCCCGTCAAAGTCACGGCCGTACAGCACATCCGGATGATCCGCTTTTTTATACTGCCCGAAACGGCCATACTCCCTGCGGCCGCCTTTTGCGCCCGGAGCGGAAGAGTTGTTCCCCGTATTGTTTGAAATATTTTTTGCATTATATGTAATATTTTTTGCATTAGACGGGTTGTTTTTCGTTTTTTCCAGCTTATCTTTAGAATGGTTTTTTGAAACTTTTCCGCCGGATGAATGAATCTTTCCATCAGATGAATGTTTCATTTCGCCTGGGCCGGATATGAAAGTTTCAGCCGCCTGGGTCGGATATGGATACACGGCCTCCGCTCCGGCTACTTCTGCGTTCCAGGGTACATCCCCTTCTGCGGCCGTCCCTGCCTGCGCCCCCCAGGCATTCTCAGCGCCGGCGGCGGCCTGCTCTCTCCAGCCGCTTTGTTCTCCCATATCGCCCGCCTCCGGCCCGGCTCCCGTGTCCTGCGCCGCCGCGGCTCCGGGAACAGGAAAGCGGATCATTTCTCCTTCCATGTCCTCTGTCCGCTTTCTGCGCTCAACCGGACGGTAGGCCATCTCGACACTTAAGGGGACATTACAGCGCTCGGTAAAGATTTTCTCCAGAATCCGTTTTAACTCCGGGGCCTTATCCCTGGAAAGCGCCGTGTCCTCCACTGTCAGCTCCAGAAGGCCCTCTTCTTTAAAAAGGAAGATGCCATGGCGGAACATGTTGTAGAGAAGGATGCTGTAGCCCCGCAGTTCCAGCAAAATGCTGTCCCGGTAGGCTTCCAGAAGCTTTTCCGGCGTATACTGGCTGGAGAGATGGTATTTCTCCTGAATACGGATTGCCACCCGTTTTCCCGGAAAAAGCTGATCCCGGATGCCCTCTTCCAGCTTGTAAATGTTTTGCTTGTGCATCAGTCTCGGGCTGTCGATGTAGATGCGGATCACGCTCCGGTCCCTTGTGGTGGAGACGCGCTCTACCTGTACCATCTCCAAAAGCCCGCGCACATGTTCCGCGATATGTAAATCAGGAAATACCTCTGGAAATGTTTTCACTGTACTCTGCTCCTTTCCTGGATGGGGGATTAGTTGTGAGAGGGACGCCCTTTTCCGTAAATGATAAATGAAGCAGGCAGCCGCCTCACCCGGAAACCGGCTCTCCATTTGCAAGACAGCGATCGAGTTCCTTTTTGAGTTCTGCCAGCAGCTCCCCTTCCGGAACCTTTTTCACTGCTTCTCCCTTTCGGAAGAGAATTCCCTCTCCCCTGCCGCCCGCAATGCCAAAATCCGCCTCTCTGGCCTCGCCCGGCCCGTTGACCACGCAGCCCATAACCGCGACCTTTACGTCCAGCGGATATTCCTGTACCATGGTTTCCACCTGGTTCGCCAGCCCGATGAGGTCAATTTTCGTCCGGCCGCAGGTGGGGCAGGACACTACCTCAACGCCGCCATTCCTAAGCCCCAATGTGCGCAAAATGAGCTTTGCCGATTTAATCTCCTCCACCGGATCCCCGGTCAGGGAAACGCGGATCGTGTCTCCGAGACCCTGCCCCAGAATCAGGCTTAAGCCCACGGCTGACTTGATATTTCCCGAAATCACGGTTCCTGCCTCCGTAATGCCCACATGAAGCGGATATCTGGTCTTCTCCGCGAGCAGCTCATGAGCCCGTACGCACATCAAAACATCCGATGACTTGATACTCAGCACCAGGTTATCATAGCCCATTTGCTCCACCATCGCCGCCTTGTCAAGCGCGCTCTCCACGAGCCCCTCTGCCGTCACCCTGCCATATTTCTCAATCAGATTTTTTTCCAGGGAACCACTGTTCACGCCGATCCGGATGGGAATCCCATATTCCTCCGCCTTGTCCACCACGGCCTTCACGCGCTCGCGCGCGCCGATATTCCCGGGATTGATGCGGATCTTATCCGCCCCGCACTCAATCGCGGCAATCGCCAGGCGGTAATCAAAATGGATGTCCGCGACCAGCGGGATGTGGATCGCTCTCTTTATCTCCCTGATAGCCATGGCGGCCTCCATATCCGGGACCGCCACGCGGATGATATCGCAGCCGGCGCGCTCCAGGGCGAGGATCTGCGCCGTAGTCGCCTCTGCGTCGTCGGTTTTTGTGTTGCACATGGATTGAATCAGGATTGGATGTCCGCCGCCAATTATGCGGTTCCCAATGCGGATTTCTTTTGTTTCATTTCTGTTTGTCATAATATCTCCTGATCCGGATGAAACGGATGTGTCGAAACGCGGGGTATATTTGGTTACTTTACAGCATATTCCGAATATCATTAAACAAAATCAGCACCATCAAAACCATCAGAACCGCCATCCCCGCCATATGGATCATCCCCTCCTTCTCCCGGTCAACCGGACGCCCGCGAAGCGCCTCCAGAAGGATGAAAACGAGCCGTCCCCCGTCCAGCGCCGGGATCGGGAGCAGGTTCATGACGCCTAAATTTACGCTCAAAAGCACACACATGTTCGTCAGGTTCAGCAGCACGGCCATGAGGCCAAACTCACGGCTTTCCTTGACCGTATTGTCCAGCATGGAGACGATCCGCACCGGGCCGGCGATGTCGTTTGCGCCCACCTGGCGGCGGACAATCATTTTCAGGCTCTCAAAGGTAGTGTCCACCCAGTAGCAGAGCTCATAATAGCCATATTTTGCCGTTGTAAACAGCGATTCTGATCTGCGGCGTCCGCCATAGCTGAGCCCGATCAGGTATCTTCCGTATTCCTCAGAAAACTTCGGCTCGATCACTGCTGTCTGCTTCTCCTGGCCGCGCCGGAATGCAATGGTCAGCGTCCGGCCCGGGTGAAAGCTGATATAATTCAGGATATCGCCGTAATTATGCATCCGCTTCCCATTGATGTGCGTAATCACATCCCCGGCCCGGATACCGGCCGCCTCGGCCGGATAGCCTTTTGTCACGCTGTAAACGTCCGTGGGCTCATAGCCGACGGCGCTGATGATAAAGCATGCGCCGAGGAAGGCCAGGATAAAGTTAAACAGAGGTCCGCCTGCGATGACCAGGAACCGGGTCCAGGCCGGGGTATCGTTAAAAAACGTCCCGCGGCACTCCGGATGCGCCTGACGCACTGTGTTTTCACGGCCGGGCTGATTCTCCTGGCGCACCGCGTTTTTACGGTCAAGCCGGCTCTCCCGGCTCCCGGACGCCTCACGGCTCTGCGCATCTTTCGCAGATTCCCGGCTCCCGGACGCCCATTTGTCCCCGTCCTGCTCTGTGTCTTCCTCCAAATCCAGGTCTTCACCCAGCATCATGCACGATCCGCCGAACGGAAACGCCTTCAGTGAATAGCGCGTGCCGCCCTTTACCACGCTGAACAGCCGCGGGCCCATTCCTAACGAAAACTCCACGACGCCGATACCGCCCCGTTTTGCCATCAGGAAGTGGCCGAATTCATGGAAAAGGATAATCAGGCCAAACACAAGGATTGCTGCGATTAAACTCAATCTACCACCTGCTCTCTATAAAGTCATACGTCTCCTGCTCCGCAGCCAGGATCTCATCCACCGACGGGCCGGGAATCACCCGGTGATGCTCCATGGACGCCCGGATCATCTCCGTGATGGAAAGATACCCGATTTCCCGGTTTAAAAATTTCTCCACCGCCCGCTCATTGGCCGCGTTGAACACGGCCGGCAGCGTGCCGCCTGCGCGCCCCGCCTCATACGCCAGGGCAAGCCCTTCAAAATTCACCATATCCGGGGCCTCAAAGGTAATCTGCCCAAGTTTCGCAAAATCTAACCGCTCTCCGGCCAAAAACCTTCGTTCCGGGTAATACAGCGCATACTGGATCGGCAGCTTCATATCCGGCGTCCCGAGCTGGGCGATCACAGCCCCGTCCTCAAACTCCACCATGGAATGGATCACACTCTGCGGCTGCACCACCACCTGCACCTGATCCATGGAAACGCCGAACAGCCAGCGCGCCTCCATCACCTCCAGGCCCTTGTTCACCATGGTTGAGCTGTCAATCGTGATTTTCCTTCCCATACTCCAATTGGGGTGCTTTAAGGCATCCTCTACCCGGATCGTCCTCAGCTCCTCCCTGGTCCGCCCCCGGAACGGGCCGCCGGACGCGGTGAGAAGGATTTTGTGGAGCCGGTTCTGGCGCTCTCCGTTCAGGCTTTGAAAAATCGCGCTGTGCTCGCTGTCCACCGGGAGGATCTGCACACCCATTTTTTGGGCAAGCGGCATAATCAGGTGGCCGGCCGTCACCAGCGTCTCCTTATTGGCCAGCGCGATATCCTTTCCGGCCTCCATGGCCGCCATCGTGGGACGGATGCCGATCATGCCCACAATGGCCGTGACCAGAATCTCATACCCGGGCATAACAGCCAGCTCCAGAAGGCCCTCCATGCCTGAAACCACCCGGACATCCATGTCACGCACCCGGAGCGCAAGCTCCTTTGCCCGCTCTTCCTCCCAGACAGCCGCAAGCTGCGGGTGAAATTCCCGGATCTGCTCCTCCAGAAGGCGGATATTGCTTCCCGCTGCCAGCGCCCTTACCTCTATATCTTTATTCGCCCGGACCACGTCCAATGTCTGTGTTCCGATCGAACCCGTAGAACCTAAAATCGCAATTTTCCTCATCGTCTTCTCCTCAGCTTCCGTCCCGGGCTCCGCCATATCACGCGTCCGCACAGACCGCCGTCAAAACAGCGTCACCGCAGAAATGTTACGGCAAAATAGATAGCCGGGGCCGTAAAAATCATACTGTCAAACCGATCCAGCACTCCGCCGTGGCCGGGAATTAAGTTCCCGTAATCCTTGACATCATGGTTGCGCTTGATCGCCGACGCCGCCAAATCGCCGATCTGCGAAATCACAGCCGCAATCGCACAGGCAATGGCGCAGGCTGCCTGCGGATTCTGGACCTCGGCCATCTGCTCTCCGAAAACAGACGCAAACAAAAAGCCCAGGAGCGCCGCTCCGGCCACGCCGCCCACGGCCCCCTCCACCGACTTTTTAGGGCTTAAAACCGGCGCCAGCTTATGCTTTCCAAACAGCATCCCGGCGCAGTAGGCGCACGTATCACAGCCCCAGGAGCTCAAAAAAATCAGCCACGCCAGATAACGCCCGTCCGGCATTTCCCGCACCTGATACAGATAGGAAAGCATAATCCCCAGGTAAAAAATCCCGAAAAACGCCGTCGTCACCTGTTCGGTGGTGTATTGGGGAAATGTAAACACATAGATCGTCATAAGCAGCATCAGAGCCGCGATCGCCAGCAGCGTCACATAGCGCTCCCCCTCAAACCACACGATCCCATAATACGACGCACAGGCCAGATAGCCCGCCAGCCCCAGAGGCTTTTTCTCGATTTTCATCACGCGGTACAACTCAAACATCCCAATCAGGGAAATTCCTGCTGTCACGCAGTAAAGGAGCATTCCCCCTGTCGTCATCAGTATGACAGCCAGCGCTACCAGCACAATCCCACTTATCAGCCTTGTCCTGAACATGGCCCACCTCCCTGTTCCATCCTGTCTCCATTTCCGCCATAGTTTCGCGGGCGCAACCGTCCCGTTTTCCGGATCGTACCGAAATGTCCGCAGGGCGCCACTTGGCATCTAAGCCAACGCCTGCCGCCTTTTGCTGTATTAGTACATTCTCACACGCCACCAAAGCGCCGTTCCCTTTGATTATACTGCGCGACGGCCTTTAAAAGCTCTTCTTTGCTGAAATCGGGCCATAAACAGTCCGTAATATAAATCTCACTGTATGCAAGCTGCCACAGGAGATAATTCGACAGGCGCAGCTCCCCGCTGGTGCGGATCAGCAGATCCGGATCCGGAATCCCGGCCGTATCCAGATACGACGCGACCGTATCCTCTGTCACGTCCCCCGCCGCCAGGGCATTTTCCCTGCACGCCTCCATCATCCGGCGGACCGCCCTCGTGATATCATCCCTGCCGCCGTAATTGACGGCAATCACAAAGGTCATGCCCGTATTGTCCTTTGTCTTTTCTTCCACGCGATCCAGGCCCTCAATGATATCCCGGTCAAAGCGCGTGCGGTCCCCGATCATCTTCACCCTCACATTGTTATCCGCCGCCACCTTTATCAGGCGCTTTAAATAAAAACGGAAGAGCTGCATCAGGGCCCCGACCTCCTCGGCGGAACGCTTCCAGTTTTCCGTTGAAAAGCCGTACACAGTCAGATAGCCCACGCCCAGCCTGGCCGCGTCCTCCACGATCTGCTCCAGCGTCACGCAGCCCTGCTTGTGACCGGCCGTCCTCGGCAGCCCCCTCTTCTTCGCCCAGCGCCCGTTTCCGTCCAAAATCAGCGCAATATGGCGCGGCATCTTTAAATTGCTTCCCTCGTTTTCCATCCGATGTTCCTCCAACGTAAAGTCAACAACCCCGCTGCAAGCAACGGGGTATCTTTTATAGCGCTGCAGAGCAGCGGAATTATACGGTCATAATCTCCTGCGTCTTCGCTTCCACCGCTTTATCGATCTTCGCAATCATCTTATCCGTCAGCTTTTGGATCTTATCCTCTGCCAGCTCCTGATCGTCCTCGGAAATCTCTCCGGCCTTCTCCATCTTTTTGATGGTCTCATTCGCATCACGGCGGATATTGCGGATCGCCACCTTTGCGTTCTCGCCCTTTTTCTTCACGTCCTTTGCCAGCTCTTTTCTTCTCTCCTCCGTGAGCTCCGGGAAAATAAGGCGGATCGCGCTCCCGTCATTGTTCGGGTTGATCCCCAGATCCGAGGTCAGGATGGCCTTCTCGATCGGCTTTATCAGGCTCTTGTCCCAGGGCTGGATTAACAGCATCCTTGGCTCCGGCACGGAGATATTGCCCACCTGCTGAAGAGGCGTGGGGGACCCGTAATAGTCCACTCTCAGCTTATCCAGCACATGCGGGTTCGCCCGTCCCGCGCGGATCGATGAATACTCATTCTGAAGCGCATCATAGGACTTATTCATCTTCTCTTCGTAAACCTTAATCTTCTCCTCCATCATGAAACCTCCTCTTATGCGGTAACGATTGTACCATTTATTTTTCCCTGCATCGCGTTTACAATGCCGTCCTTTTCTGTGAGGCTGAACACAGCCATCTGCACATGGTTCTCCATGCACATGATCGAGGCCGTCAGATCCACCACGGCCAGCTTCCTGTCAATGACCTCCTGGATGGAGATCGTATCATACTTCCTGGCATCCGGGTTGAGCTTCGGATCGCTGTCGTATACGCCGTCCACTGCCTTGGCCAGAAGGATGCAGTCCGCCTCCATCTCAATCGCCCGCAGCGCCGCCCCGGTATCCGTTGAGAAATATGGATGGCCTGTCCCGCCGGCAAAAAATACGATGATACCCTTTTCAAAATATTTGTTGGCCCTGTCCTTGGAAAACAGCTTGGTCATAGTTCCGCACTCAAAAGGGGTGAGGATCTGCGTCTTCATCCCCACGCTCCTGAAAATCTCTGATACGTAAATGCAGTTCATCACCGTGGCCAGCATCCCGATCTGATCCGCCCTCGTGCGGTCGATCGCGCTGCTGTCGCGCCCTCTCCAGAAATTGCCGCCGCCAATCACGACGCCAATCTCAGTTCCGCTGTCCGCCGCTTTCTTTACCTGCCTGGCAACCTCTGTCACCGTGGCCTCGTCAAAGCCGTTTTTCTTTTCGCCCGCCAGAGCCTCGCCGCTCAGCTTCAGCAATACTCGTTTCATCTTCATCATTCGGTTTTCTCCCTGATTTCTTGCCGCGTATATTGCGTTTATGGTGATTATACCACAAAATGTGTGTTTGTGCGATCTGTTTTTTTATTTTCGTGCGGGAGGGGAATTGGGGATAAGGTTTTCTGGTGGGATGTGGAGGGGATGATGCATTTGAATTTTATAAGGGGCGGGAGGGGGACGACACATAATCTTGTGTGTAACAAAAAAAATGTCCTACATTTCAATCCACGTCCCCGCGAGGGGGACGACGTATACCCGATAGCCTCAACATCAAAGATAATGCCATTTCAATCCACGTCCCCGCGAGGGGGACGACGCTTGTCGTGTCTGGCGGGAAGGCTGGAGTAGTAGATTTCAATCCACGTCCCCGCGAGGGGGACGACCCAGCTTTCCGAGTCGTCAAAATCCGAGTCAACAATTTCAATCCACGTCCCCGCGAGGGGGACGACATTCCGAGGCCTAGCTGAAATTGGGAGAGCCAGGTATTTCAATCCACGTCCCCGCGAGGGGGACGACGGAGTAGACTGTGTTGTATATGGGGAGTAGGGAGGGATTTCAATCCACGTCCCCGCGAGGGGGACGACCTTGTGTCCAATTGGATTGGCGCGATTGTCAGTATATTTCAATCCACGTCCCCGCGAGGGGGACGACCCAGGTGGGAGTTTGTTAATCGGGATGTCAACAAATTTCAATCCACGTCCCCGCGAGGGGGACGACGCATGGCGCGGTAATGGGCATGCCTGTGCATATAAGATTTCAATCCACGTCCCCGCGAGGGGGACGACCGATGTGCTCGGGTTTAATTATTGCGAGATTCCAATTTCAATCCACGTCCCCGCGAGGGGGACGACTATAACCAAAAATAAAATTACTAATTCTAATTAAATTTCAATCCACGTCCCCGCGAGGGGGACGACCAATAACCGGAATCAACTTATCCCAGAAGTCAAGATTTCAATCCACGTCCCCGCGAGGGGGACGACGGATAATCCGCAAGATTATGGATATATAAGCGATATTTCAATCCACGTCCCCGCGAGGGGGACGACCCGTTCCGGGGATTGAACCCGGAAGCTGCCTATACAATTTCAATCCACGTCCCCGCGAGGGGGACGACATTTGTATAGTAAAATTCCAGAATCTTCAAACTTTATTTCAATCCACGTCCCCGCGAGGGGGACGACGATGGCGTTTCTGTCGGAGAATAAGAATCAGGCTATTTCAATCCACGTCCCCGCGAGGGGGACGACGCTGGGGTATACGGTGGATGAGCTGGACGGTATGATTTCAATCCACGTCCCCGCGAGGGGGACGACAGTAATACAACTTCAAGTACATGGTATCAGATGCAATTTCAATCCACGTCCCCGCGAGGGGGACGACATAGGCTTAATGGCCTGGGAGTCTTTAAAGTCCGATTTCAATCCACGTCCCCGCGAGGGGGACGACATTCTACGTCACGGCACTTGCTTTCGCTGATGTACATTTCAATCCACGTCCCCGCGAGGGGGACGACTATATCGGACACCCGTACTGCTAAGCGGCGTTTGATTTCAATCCACGTCCCCGCGAGGGGGACGACGCCAAAATCAGGTTCGTGCCAATTCCTCCAAATTGATTTCAATCCACGTCCCCGCGAGGGGGACGACGAACATGAAATGGAGTTAAGCTTTACATCCCCCGGGATTTCAATCCACGTCCCCGCGAGGGGGACGACGCATGTTGACTTGAGTTGCGGTAATGCGGTTTTGATTTCAATCCACGTCCCCGCGAGGGGGACGACCGCCTGCCGCCTGCACGGCCGCAATCCGTAAAGGCATTTCAATCCACGTCCCCGCGAGGGGGACGACGCCAAAAATAGCCAAATCTGCGACTAAAATCGCAACTATATTCAGCTATTTTCACAATATTTTACATAACAATTCCCCCCATAGCACTAAAACTCTCAAAAATGCCAATATAATATCCTCAATCCCGGTGCGAATCTCCTGGTATTTTTATGTTTGCTGCAAGTTCGCACTACATAAGCAGCACCCCCTTCATATCCAGACTTTCTCTCACCTCTATATGCTCCACCTTGTTTTTGTAATTATTCCCCAGATAATAGAAGCGCAGGCTGTCTTTTTCCGTATCAATAATCTCTTCCAAAACCGCCTTTACCTCCCTGCATTTTGCCGCGTCCATTTCACATTCAAAAACGGAATTCTGAACCCGTGTTCCGTAGTTGACGCATTGTTTTGCCACCTGCCGCAGGCGTTTTTTTCCTGCTGCGGTTTCTGTGTTTACATCATATGTAATCAACACCAGCATATTTTCCTCCCCCCCTCAGACTGTCCGAAAACTAACAATTGATGTGACTCTATCCCATTTTCATTACAGTTTTCGGCATTAAAGTGGGAGATGTATTGGCAATTTATGCCTGTTTTCTCATTGTTAGTGGGAGAAAATTTTCCATCCTTTGAGTTTTCGGACAGTCTCCCCTACTTCCACATAAACGGCGGATATTCGTCCAGATCGCCCCGGATATAGCGGGTCAGGAGCAGGGCCTGTGCGTATGGCGTCATTCCCCATTCCACTTTTTCGTCCAGGAACGGATGACGGATCATTTCCTGTTTCCGCGCCTGCCAGGATGATAAGACAGCTTTTCTTGTATCCTCATCCATCATAACCGCGCCGTTTTCTTTTTGGGAGAATCCGGAGCGGGATACGATTCGTTTGTTAATCAGGGAAATCACAAACCGGTCTGCCAGGATCGGACGTAACTCTTCCATCAGGTCCAGGGCCAGGGACGCCCTTCCCGGGCGGTCGCTGTGCATGAATCCCACATACGGATCCAAGCCTGCCGTTTCTAATGCGGACAGATTCATCTGAGCCAGCAGCGTATATACAAACGACAGTAATGCGTTGACCGCATCCAGGGGCGGGCGGCGGTTTCTTCCGGTAAAGGAAAAGTCCTCCTTTTGCTGCAGAATCAGGTCATCAAATACAGAAAAATACAGGCTGGCCGCTTCTCCCTCGATTCCCCTCAGAGTTTCCATGGAACTGCAGTCCTGTACAGCTCTGAGCGAGTTTTTCATCTGAGCAGACACTCTTTTAAGCTTTTCCGTATTGAGCCGCATCGCATGATCCCGCGTAGCCCGTTCCAGCACCCATCTGCCGTTGAATATTTTTCCTGTGATAAAGCTTTTCGCGATATCCAGACTGCTTGTTTCATCCTCGGACAAGGCGTACTGCTTCTTTCGCAGCAGTACATTTCCCCTCACTTCACCGGAAACCCTGGCCAGGAACCGCCCGGATCCGGACAGGAACGACAGTCCGATATTCCTCTTTGCACACGCCCCCATCAAAGCGGGGCTGGCGCCTGTAAACCCATATGTAACAATAGCCTCCAGATTGTGCAGGGGGACTCGTCCCACCTCCGTTTTCCCGCACAGGATCACCACATTTTCCCCGTCCAGGGACAGGTACCGGTCGGATGAAGTGATATATAGTGTATTCAGCAGCCGTTTCATTGTTCACCTTCCTCTCCGAGCCGTCCGGAAATATATTCCCTTGCCGATAAATGCTTCATGAGCTGGGGAAGACAGGTATTTTTAAGGGAACAGGCGTTGCACGCTTTCGTCCGTCTCACCTTCGGCGTATACCGCCGCCGGAAGTATTGGTGCATTTCCTCAAACGCATCTCTTACCTGCCGCCGGATTTCCTCATCCAGTGTCACCGCAATCCGCCTGCGGATCTCCCCGTAAAACAGATACCCTTTGGGGATGCCGCACTCCAGCATCTCCTCCAGGCACATAGCCTGGGCGGCCATCTGGAGGATATCCGCTTCATTCTCCTTTGGCCGGCCCTTTTTGTACTCAACCGGATAAACGAGGTATTTTCCTTCCCTGCCATGAATGGAAACCCCGTTTTTATCATCACGGTGAAATTCCACGATATCGCAGATCCCGCTGACCCCCATACTCCGGGAAAATACAGGCATCCCCCTGGATATAATTACATCCTTCCGCTTTTCGGATGAGTATCCGTCGTGCGCCTTTTTGTGGAACAGATTGCCTTCCACGGTCCTCACATTGTCGTCCCATTGCTGTTCAATGTGGATCAGGGCCCACTGACGCCTGCAAAAGGAAAAGTGCTGAATACCGGATAACATCAGATAGTCTTCTTCCTTATATTCCATCTATGATCTCCACTTCCAGCCCAGGCAGCTCATTCTGCACGATCTCATAATCCCCAAAGGAAGACGCCTCCTCGACGCCGTCCTTTCGCCTGATCTCAATGCTGCCATGGACTTTTGCCGCGGAATACTGGCCGATTGCGCAGTTGTGCTTCCACCAGTATAAAGTGTGTACCTGCATGCTTCCGTCCGGCCTCGCGGAGGACGCGTCGTTGACAAACAGGGTGAGGAGCGCCTTCTTAAGCTTCTCTGCATCCTCCTCGCTAAATCCTGTCTTTTCCGCGAGCTGCACGTTGACGCTTCCCTTCAGCACATAGAGGCCGAAATCAATCCGGTGCTTCATGCCCATCGTATCCGAGCTTTTTTTATCGGGATTTTTGGCGTCAGTCTCGCTGTTTACGCTCTTTGTGATCTGGATGCTGACCGGGGTGACCGCGTCCACGCTAAAAGCCGGGTGGATGGAAACCGGCCCCCGGACGCCCACGGAAATCCCGCCCGCGTCAAGCTCTTCATCCTTCTTTTTTCCCTTTGAAAATGCAAATACCTGCCCGAAGCTGCGCACATCCAGCCATTTTTCACACGCCATTCTGGAGAATTCGTCCTTCTTTCCCTCTTTTTGGGCCTTCCCCATATCCTTTTGCGCGCTTAAACGATCGCGGAGGCTTTTAAATTCATCCTTCCGCTTATCGTCGGACTGCACGAAAATGTCTTCTCCCATATCGAGCCAGCGGTTCCTGATTTTCCGCTTGATGCATACATCCGAGATTTCCCCCAGGCCGTCGTATGTCACTCTGGGCATATTTCCGCTTAAGGGATCCCCGTTCGGATTTGCGTTTTTCACGCTGATCAGCGCCAGAAAATCGATTTTATTCTTTAGTGTGCTCATGTCCTTCCCCTCCTGATTGTCTTCTGTTCTCTGCTTTATTTTTAAAGGCTTCCATCTGCGCCTCAAATCCCAGTATCATCCGCCCGTCCAGATGCCTCGCGCCTGTAAGCGCCTCCAGCGGATTTTTCACCAGATTGGCCGCGATGGCATTCCTCTCATCCTGGATCCAGCGCGCTTTTGGCCCAAGCTTCTCCTCATAGACCTGGATCTTATTCTGGATCACACTCATATATTTATTGGGGTGTTCCGCAAATTTCGTAAACAGGCGCATGGCGTTTGTCGCCCGCTCCTCTCCCGCGCTGTACAGCGCGCGCCGTTCCATCTCATGCGCGCACGCCAGCCAGCGCCCGTAGTTATAATGAATATCTATGGAATCCCTGTTGATATCCATGGTTCCCACCTCCTTAAAGTCAGCTCTCACTACCGAACATGTAATTTTCAGAAGCCTGTCCCAGTTTTTCCCGCTGTAGCGCAGAGGATAACGGGACTTTAACACCAGCTTCCTGGCAATGTCCCCCGGCAGGGCCTTTCCTTCTGTCACACACGGGAGCAGGCGCACGATGGCGTCCCCTTCGATTTTTTTCTCTTTATCCACTTCGATTTTTCCGTTTTTTTCCACGCCCTGTGCAAAGCGGGCAATCTCTAAAACGGACGGGGACTGGATCCGTTTTACCCAGGCCTTTTTGTCCGCATCAAACGAGCCGTAATCCCAGGCGTGGGCCGTATGCCACCTCCCCACATTTTGAACCAGCTCTGAATACTGCGCCGGGGAAAACTCCTGGTAATAGCAAACGGACAGCCGCCCCGGCGTAGCCGCTTCCAGTACAAGGAATGCGATCCGTTCATTATGCCTTAAATCCTGCTCCCGGCGGAAAATGGCCGCTTTCAGGCGGGCTGCGAATTCCGCCTGCGTGTCTGCATTCACGATCGCGCTTTCTTCTTCCTCATCGTCAAACAGGGCTCCTGTGCCGTCAAATACCTGCGCCAGATCCGATCCGGCCCCGTTTGAAGCGCTGAGCCCCCACGCGACCAGCATCTTGTCTCCAATGGCTTGTCCCTGTTTCTGTATCAGCCACTTTAACGCATTGTGGATTTTCTGGGACGCTTCATAGCTTATCTGCGCCGCCTGGCCGGATGTGGCAAAGCGTCCGGAAAAGACAAGGCCCCTGTTTTCCTTCTCATTGGCGGATATCAGCTTGGCGTTTGCATTCGCGTTCCAGATCGTTTTCGGATGGTTTTCTGAAAGCAATCCCTCCTGGCCGCTGATATAGCACAGGCCCTTTTCGCCCTGCCTGCCGCCCAGATAGCGGACAAAGTCTTCCTGAATGCTCTTCTCGTTCCATAACTCCAGATCCTCCATACCAATACCTCTCCGGATCCCGACTCTCACCAGCTCCCGGCATTTCTTGTCCAATTCCTCTGGCTTTGAGGCGTCAATTACTCCTTTCCGCTCCAGATCATGAAGTAACGTGTTCTTTTCCAGATACAAACAGACGGTTTTCACATAGTTATTGCCCTGCTCTGACTGACACCATGCCCGAAGCTGCTCCATGTATGTGAAATGGGGCTTTTCATTATCAATCTGATACGCCGCCCCATCCCCTGCCAGGTAGCTCAGCTTGTCAAACAGCGGATGCGGACATGGATTCGTCCCGGAGCGCCCGGCCGATTTTTCCGTGCAGGGAATGCTGATTTTCTGCTTATTTTTATCTGATTCATAGCCGGCGTCCGCAAACTCCCCCTTCTCGTCGAGCCACAACACAATCGGGGCCGCCGCCATTGTCTGGGAAATCAGATAATGCTCCAAAAGCTCCGTATCGTTCTCCTCATACGCATACTCATACGTACGGTGCAGCAAATCCATCATACCCATGGCTTATGCCTCCTCTGTATAAGAAAAATTTATCTGAGGTGAAAATGGTTTCATCGGCGCGTTCCTGAGCAGCCGTTCCTTCGGGCAGTCCTCCGGCCGGCAGCACAGGATCCTCCCCTTTCTCATCTGCGGATACCAGAAGCGGACCTTCATCTCATGCCCGTCTGTTTCATCCGGATATCCGATGGAGTGATACTGCAGCCCGAAGTCCATGTCCGTCTCATCATATGCCCCCTTCCTGCTTCCGAATTCCACGGGTTCCACATAAGCCTGGCATTCCCTTGCCCCGAGAAAAATATCTCTCCTCCCCCCTGCCCTCAGGCTGCGCAGCGCCATAAAATAGTGCTTATTTTCATCCCAGTCCCGGCTCAAATCAGGACGGTTTTGATTGAATTCAAAATGCGCCCTCACCTCGTACTCCACATCCCTTAAGTACGTATACCTCGCCAGATCATTTCCCTTGTCCCCGATGGGGCGGATTCCCTTTCCCTCCATCCGGATCGGGTTCATAACCCGGATTTCGTCCACAACCCATATGATCGACGGTTTCCAGTACACGCTCTCCGTTACCCCTTTTATGCTCTGGGGGGTGGGAATCTGCAGGCTGCTCTTTTCACCCCCGATTTTCGTCGCCGGATCCGTAAACAGCGCATACCGCCCCCACACACGGTAGGTTATCTCATTTTTCATTTTTCATCCTTCACCTTCCCAGTCAACGCAATAAAAACTCCAGTGTCTGTTCTTCTTTTATACCAACGGTTTCATCATAATACCCATCCCGCAGAATCAAAATCCCCGGCGCGGGGGATGCTGACACGGCGTGCTGGTACGCGCGCAGCCTGTCCGTATACAGGCTTACAAAATAGGGCCGCGCCTCCCGGATGAGCCTTCTGATTTCACCAAGGTGAAACCGTCCGTCCTTTTCCATTATCTGACGGATCAGTTCGTCTCCCTTTTTGTAGGGAACCAGAACCGATACCGTATCCTCGTCAATCACCCGGAACTGCCTGCCCGCCGTCTCAAACGGATACGTCAGGATCCACTTATAATCTCCCACTCTGTTCTGATAACGCCTGCGAAGCGCCGTATCCCCTGTTGTTGTAAAATACGAATATAAATCCCGTATTTCCGGGTCGCTCTTTACCGGATAACTCATCCGGGACTCGATGTCCGCCGCCCCGAAATACTTCTGATAGTAATCCGACATGGCCGCCGGGGACAGGAGGCTGCCATGATACGCCTGCGGCATCTTTCTGTATGTATCCAAAACTGCCCTTGTCTTCTCCTCCCCCACGATGATTTCCTGCATGGAGCCCAGACGCTCATCCGCTATATTTATGATATAGGTAATCCCGTTTTGCCCCTGTTCCCCGTGGCGGTTCCCCCGCCCGCTCGACTGGGCGATGGAATCCAGCCCTGCAAGATTCCTTACAACACACTCAAAGCTTACGTCCACGCCGGCTTCCAGGATGCTTGTGCTGACACAGACGACGGAACGCTTCTGCTCCAGTAATTCCTTCAGGCGGCGGATCACATCGCTGCGGTGCGCCGGGCAAAGCTCGGTCGTGATATACAGGATTTGCGCATGGCTGCTGATCCGTTTTTTTAACGCTTCATAGAGCTGTCTGGCGATCGTTTTTGTGTTCATCACAACCAGAAGGCTGTTTACCTCCCCTTTCGCCTCTTCAAGGAAATCCGCCGCTGCTTCTATGCTGTATCCGCCCGCCTGCGTCCTGTCCCTCACCTCCATGCGCTGGAATTTTTGAAATATTTCATTCACATTTGGCATGATTTCTTTCACTTCTGTTTTAATCCCAATTGGCCGTTTCTCCAGTTCCGGCTGCGTCGCTGTACACAGTAAAACCGTTGTATTGCATGCATTGTACAGAAAATTTACAAGTTCGCCAAATAGCTTCATGGTTTTCAGCGGCAGGGCCTGGACTTCGTCCATGATGATCACCGAATCCGCAAGGCTGTGCATTCGTCTGATATCCTGTGTTCCAGGGCCGTATACGGTGTTCAGGAACTGCACGGTTGTGGTGAAAATAAAACTGGTATTCCATCTCTCGGTCAGCAGCCGGTACTGCTCGGAGGAAAGGTTATGTTCCTCTGCGTCTCTTTCTTCCTCCCCGCCTCTGTCTCCTTCCTGCCCCTCTGTCACAACATTCGAGTGATGCTCCAGAAGATCCTCCCCGCACTGAAGCGCATCCCGCACGGCTTTCGCATTCTGCTCGATGATACTCGTAAAAGGCAGGACCTGTATGATATGCCCAATCCCCGCCGCGTCCTCTTGCCGCATATGCCTAAGGGCCATGCGCATGCCTGCAAAGGTCTTGCCTCCTCCTGTGGGTACGGTCAGCTTGTATACGCCCCTGGGCCAGCCGCCAGCTTTGTGGCAGGCAGCGGATACCGCCTCCCGCAAATCTCTTATCTTCTTTTCAGACGGGCTTTTCGGCTGCCTCTCATGCAGCCTTTCCAGAAACTGTTCCAGCCGTCGCCCATACAGATCCCAGTCCCTGTTTTCCGGCTCCGGCTTCTCCCCTTCCATAAACAGGCGCGTGTCTTCCCTGTCTGCATCGATCAGGCAGCTATACAGAAACCTCACCAGCAGATGGAGCTGAAATTTAGTAAATTCAGGCAGGCGTTTCTTCCATTCTTTCAGCTCCTGTACCGAAACCGAAAACAGGCGCTCAAGCTCTGCCCTTGAAAACTCATGTTCAAATTCCGCCCTGATTTGTGCATATTCCTCCCGTTTATGAACCGGGTATCCCTCAATCCGCTTCCAGAGAGGCGCGGATGTATCAGGCCCCAGATAATCCCTGAGCCCCCCGTGATGGCTGGCAATGGCCATGGCCAGAATCTCTGCCGCCAGCTCCGAATACGGATCCGCCCTGTCGCGCAATTCCTCCATCACATAAACCGCGCCGAAGCTCCCGTGATCCACGCTGCCCTTCCTGGGCGGGGCGGGGGCGTCTCCCGCCTCATACCGCATACAGGCATGCAGATAGTCCTGATATGCATCGCTGAATTTGCCGCTGTCATGGAGAATCCCCAGCAGCCGGCCTGTCTCTCGCATCCCGGTTTTTGCCGCGAACCGCTCTGAAAATGCCGCTGTTTCCTCCAGATGGGCCCGGACGCTCTGATATTTGAACCCGCCGTCCGCAGTGCTTTTAAAATGGGCATATTTCACAGAAACCTCTCTGGCCGCTTTGTCTGGTACACACTTCATCTGTCTCATATTCTCTCCGCCCTGCCGTTCTCCCTTGTTTTCTACATTTTACCATATTTTTCAGCATTTTCCTATAAAATAATCCTTGTAAATGCATAAACTTTACAAAAAAAGTTACGATTCACGGCCCGGCTAAAAAGAAGCCGTTCCGTGAATCATAACCATAAAAAAGACATCAGAATTCCTTAAAAATTTCTGATGTCTTATGAAAACGAACCAGTGCAGCGTTGCGTTGCGTAAACAGCGGTGAATCTTATGAACCATCCTCCATCTCATTCAGCACCCACAGCGCGTAATCCACATATACATTGCAGGCGAGCAGGAGTCCTTCCTCGTCCATGTCAAACAGCCCGTGATGGTGCGCTACGCCCGTGTTCGGCCGCTCCGGGTGATGCGTCCCCACAAAAGCGTACATGCCCTTTGCGGCAGCCAGATAATCGGCAAAATCATCGGCCCCGAGCTCTTTTTCCCGGTCGTTTATGATACATTCATCCGCAAGGAAGCGCTTTGTCACGGCCGTCACCTCATCCACGGCCTGCGGATCATTGATAAGCGGCGCGGCATAATCCCTGAATTCCACCAAAGCCTCCGCGCCGTACAGGGCGGCCGTCTCCACCGCGATCCGGCGCACGCGCTCATTCGTAAAGGCGCGCACTTCCGGCGAAAAGCAGCGGGTCGTTCCCTCAAGCGCTGCGTGCTCCGCCACGATATTATACTGGGTCCCGGCCCTCACCACGCCGACTCCCACCACGACCGTTTCCAGCGGATCCGTATTCCTGGCCACAATGGACTGCAGCGCGACCACGATTTGGGAGGCAGCATAGGCCGCGTCGATCCCCAGATGCGGCTTGGAAACATGCGCGCCCTTTCCCGTCACCCGGATGCAGAAATAGTCGCAGCTCGCGTTCTGCGGCCCCTTAGTGAGGGAAATCTTCCCGCTTTCGATTCCGCTGCAGGCATGCGCGCCGAAGACGCGGGACGCGCCTTCTAAAAGGCCGGCCTGTACAAACAGCCTGGCGCCCTGGCCTATCTCCTCTGCCTGCTGGAAAAAGAGCCGGATCTGCCCGGAAAAATCGTCCTCCTTATCCTTCAGGATCTTCGCCGCTGTAAGCAGCGTCGCGGCGTGGCCGTCATGGCCGCAGGCATGGCATATCCCCGCGTTCTGGGAAGCGTACTCCTCTGTCTTTAAATCGTCCATGGCCAGGGCGTCGATATCAGCCCTTAAAACCACGGCCCGGCCCGCGCGGCCGCTGTCCGGGGCTTTCTTTGTACCGTCAATCCAGGCGTATACGCCGGTTTCCCCCACTCTCTGATGCGGGATCCCCATATGGTCTAACTCCGCCTCAATCGTCCGGCACGTTTCAAATTCCTTCAGGCTCACCTCCGGGTGCGCATGAAAATACCGCCTCATACGCACCAAATACTCTTTTTCCTTTGCCACATACGGCTTCAACGGCATGATAACTCCCTCCAAACTTGCTCTGTAAAGCTAATTTAGTTTTCAGCGCCCTCCCATGCACAGAGGAAAGCCCCCTGGTAGGCGTCCTTAATGGTCTGCTCCACCTCTTTGGTGTGATAAGCGTCCACAATCTTTTTATAAACCTCGTTATCCTTATCCGCGCTGCGCGCCGCGATAATATTGATAAGCTGCGGAACCGCCTCATTCGTCGCAGGATCCACATCCTCCTGGAAAATAGCGTCCTCGGCGGGATTAAGCCCGGCCGTGTACGCGTTTCCGCCGTTGATGATCGCAGCCGCGCAGTCCGGGAGGATATTGTAAAGCGTTGCGGACTCTGCCTCCTTGATATCAATCTTCACATTATAATTCAGGATATCCGCCTTAGTCGGCGTATAGCCCTTTTCCGGATCACACTCGATCAGCCCGGCCTTTTCCAGGAGCTTTAACGCTCGGCCGCCGTTCGTCAGATCGCTCGGGATCGCAATCACATCGCCGTCCTTTATGTCCTCCATGGAAGAAATCTTGTCTTTGTTGTTAAATACAGCCAGGGGAGCGATGATTGTATCGCCGATATCCACAATATCATACCCCTTCTGGGCAATGTCATTCGCCAGGAACGCCTTGTGCTGGAATGCGTTCAAATCAATCTCGCCGTCATTTAACGCGCGGTTCGGGGCCGCATAATCCGTAAACTTCACAAGCTCCACCTGGATTCCGTCTCCGGCCAGAAGCTCATTGATCGTATCCCACTGAGCGTTGTACTCGCCCACCACGCCAACCTTTACCACCACGGTCTCCGGCGCTTTAGCGGCGTCCGCGCCCTCCCCTTCGGCCTTTTCTGCGGCCTCGGTCTGCGGTGCGTTTGCAGCGTCCGTCTGCGGCGCGCTGTCCTTTGAGCCGCAGCCAGACAGGCTTACGGCGCATACGGCGGCCAGAGCGGCGGCAGCCGTCTTTTTCCAGATTTTGTTTGTCTTTTTCATAATTTTTCTCTCCTTTTCATCTATTGTTAAAATGTATGTCCTGATGCCTATGCCATGAATCCGGCAGGAACATATATGCAGGTTTTCGTTCATCCGGACATACACCATAACCATTTTTTACAACACCTAACCCGGACAAGCCGGAACCAATAATTTTGTCATTTTGCGCAAAATTTTGTTGCTAAAGCCTAATGCGTCGTTTTGCGGATAATCACATTTCCCACAAACTGGATGATACTGATGATGATCAGAATAATAATCACCGTCACCCAGCTCATATCCGTATACCCCATCTGATACCCGTAGCGGATGGCAAAATCGCCGAGCCCTCCGGCCCCGATCGCGCCTGCCATGGCCGTGATGCCGATGAGGCTGACAAAGGTTATCATCGTCACGCGCGTGATCCCCGGCACGCTCTCTTTCAGATAGACCCCGAAAATGATCGCCGCCGGGCCGAAGCCCATGGCTTCGCTGGCCTCAATCAGCCCCCCGTCGAGATCCGCCAGGACAGATTCGATCTGGCGCGAGAAAAAGGGAACCGTGCCCGCAATCAGGGCCACATACGACCCGGTCACCCCGGATCCGGTTCCCACGATTGCCCGGCTGACCGGAATCAGCAGCACCATTAATATAATGAAGGGAATCGAACGGATCACGTCAATCGCTTTGTCAAGAACGTTGTAAATGACAACGTTCTGCAAAATTCCGCCCTTCCTCGTCACGATCAGCAGCACTCCGAAAAACAGTCCCAGAAAAAAGGAAATCGTCCCGGACACAAACAGCATCTTTAAGGTCTGCCCCAGGCATTTTAAAAGCTCTCCCCCCAGACGCTCCAGGTTGGGGGCAATGGTATACAGTATACTCATTCCTTAATCACCTCCACTCCAATCTCCAGGGAATGAATGTAGTCCATGGCCTTTTTCATGGCCTCCTTCTCCCCGCTTAAGGTCACCACCAGCTTTCCCAGGGGCTTTCCCTTGAGAAAATCGATATTTCCGTAAATGATATTGGCGCGTATGCCAAATGCGCCGGACAGATGGGAAATCAGCGGTTCGCCGGCATTGTCCCCGGAATACGTCAGGAGCAGCATCCGGTCCCCGGGCCGGATCTCAGTCAGTTCATGTTTCTCCTCAATCAGCTCGTGGATCTTGCGGATGTTGCTGGCCGTCTCGATGAAATCCCTTGTGATCGCCTCTTTCGGATGGCAGAACACATCTACCGTGCGGCCCGATTCCACAACCACGCCGTCCTCCATCACGGCCACCCGGTCGCAGATGTCCTTTACCACCGCCATCTCATGCGTAATAATCACAATCGTAATCCCCAGATCCTCATTCACCTTCTTGAGAAGCTTTAAAATCGACTGCGTGGTCTGCGGATCCAGGGCGCTTGTCGCCTCGTCGCACAGGAGCACCTTGGGATCATTCGCCAGGGCCCGGGCGATCGCCACCCTCTGCTTCTGCCCTCCGGAGAGCTGGGACGGATAGGCGTCCCTCTTATCGCTTAATCCCACCAACTCAAGGAGCGACAGGATCTTCCCCTTTCTCTCCTCCCTGCCGAGCCCGGACTTCTTGAGCGGAAATTCGATGTTCTGGAACACGGTCCGGGAGCGCATTAAGTTAAAATGCTGGAAAATCATCCCAATCTTCCTGCGGATCCCGCGCAGCTCTTTTTCGTTTAATCCCGTGAGTTCCACCTCGTCGATCCACACGCGCCCCGCGGTCGGCCGTTCCAGCAGGTTCATGCACCGAACCAGCGTAGACTTCCCCGCGCCGGAAAAACCGATGATCCCGAAAATCTCTTTATCCTGTATCTCCAGACTGACGTCCTTCACGGCATGAACCCGGCCCGAGGCGGCGTCAAAAGTCTTGCTCACCTGCTCTAGCTTAATCATAGTCTGCAGCTCCTCCTTACTTTTTTCTATTGCCCTTGCGATTCTCTTTCCTTGTTTTCTGAAGCGCAGGGCCAGCCAAACAATAAAAAAGCCCCCGCCCTGTATTTAGGACGAGAGCAATTGCTCACGCGGTACCACCTAATTTCATCCGCCGCTCGCGCGAAACGGATCTCTTCGAGTACGGCCTCTCCGGCTTATACTCTGGCGCTGTAACGGGCGCGCCCGGCATGATCTAAACATAACGCACTCAACCATGCGGCTCCGGGACCATCTTCATAAACCTGCCTTTACTCCCTTTCAGCGCCGGGAGCTCTCTGTGAAAGGCGCGGGATTACTACTCTTCCCTTCATCGTCTTTGCTGGTAATCAGTTTATCAACTTTTGAATATAGTATTGCATTTTTTGAGGTTTGTCAAGCGTTTTTTTACCTGAAAATCAGCTAATATATCGATAGGTTCACAGAACGGCTGCTTTTAAGCCGTTCCGTGAATCGTAACATATTCATACACAATACATTCATACGCCCGCAAAATCCCCCGCTGATGCCCGTCATAGTTCCCAATCAGGCATCTGGCCTCCCGCGGCACGATTTCCTCGTCAAGGCGCTGCTCTTTATCGCTGAAATTGCTGAATACCCAGATCCAGCCTTCTTTGCTGTTTCTTGTATACAGATACAGCGCCTCGCTGTCTTTGTCCAAATCCTCATACCCGCCCTCGCAGACGATCGGATCCTCCCGCAGGATCCGGATCAGGCGTTTGTAGTAATGTAAGACCGAATCCGGATCCGCTGCCTGCGCCCTGGCATTGAGCCATGTATAATTCTCATTCACGCCAATCCAGGGCCTGGCGCGGCTAAAGCCCGCGAAAGGGCCGTCGTCCCACTGCATGGGGGTTCTGGCATTGTCGCGGCTAGACTTTTTCAGATAGCGCATCATATCCGCATGGCTTACGAGCTTTTTCTGGCTGACAAGCTCCTCATAGGCGCCCAGGCTCTCAATGTCGCGGTAATCGGACAGGCTTTCAAAGCCCGCGTTTGTCATGCCCAGCTCTTCGCCCTGATAGAGGTAGGGCGTCCCCTGAAGGAAATAGAGCGCGGTCGCGAGCATCTTGGCCGATTTATTCCAGAACAGCCGCGAGGACGTATCGCCGAACCGGGAGACAGCCCTTGGCTGATCGTGATTATTCCAGAACAGGGAATTCCAGGCCGCGCCGTAAAGGCCCTTCTGCCATTTCCCCAGCACCCGTTTCACATCGGAAAGGCGGTAGCGGGTATCGTTCCATTTTCCGCTCTCTCCCCCGTCCACATCCATGAGCTCAAACTGAAATACCATGTCAAGCTCGCTCTGATCCGCGGCGGCGTACCGTTTAGCCTCGCTGATGGTCACCGCCGGCGTCTCCCCCACGGTCATCACATCGTATCCGGCCAGCGCGCGCCGCCTCATCTCCCGCAGATATTCATGGATGCGCGGCCCGTTGGCGCATACAGAATGCCCGCGGATCGCGCTGTCGCGCAAAAACGCCCCGGGATCCTTGGAAATGAGGCTGATCACATCCATCCTAAACCCATCGATCCCCAGATCCAGCCACCAGCGCATCATCCGGAAGATCTCCTCCCGCACCGGCTCGTGATCCCAGTTCAGATCCGGCTGCTTTCTGCCAAACAGATGAAGGTAATACTGGCCGGCCGCGCTGTCATACTGCCACGCAGAGCCGGAAAAGCTGCTGCTCCAGTTGTTGGGAGGCGTCATCTCCCCGTCCGCCGCCTCCTTCCCGTCCCGCCAGATGTAATAATCCCGGTACGGATTTTCGGCGCTTTTCCTGCTCTCTAAAAACCAGGCGTGTTCATCCGAGGTGTGGTTCACCACCAGATCCATGACAATCCGCAATCCTCTTTCATGCGCACATGTAAGAAGCGTTTTGAAATCCTCCATAGTCCCAAAAAGATCCATGATGGAATAATAGTCAGAAA
This sequence comes from Otoolea muris, assembly GCF_943193115.1. Lineage (NCBI taxonomy): Bacteria > Bacillati > Bacillota > Clostridia > Lachnospirales > Lachnospiraceae > Otoolea > Otoolea muris. The sequence continues at coordinate 47,856 of NZ_CALPCY010000023.1, read as the reverse complement.
TATCATAGCCGTTGTCATCGCCCGGCGATTCATAGATGGGGGTCAGCCACAAGACATCCACTCCCAGATCCTTTAAGTAGTCAAGCTTTTCGGTCACGCCCGCAAGATCCCCGATCCCGTCTCCATTGCTGTCAAAAAAGCTCCTGACATAGATTTCATAGACCACGCTTCGCTTCCACCACGGTATATTTCCCATATTGAATGATTCCTTTCATTTTTCTTTTGACTTATTTCAAGTTAAAGCTCTCATTCGCCCGCAAGATCCGCTCCTTTATGGTGTCAAACAAAACCGGCTTATATCCAATCCGTTCCACACACGCGCAAAAGCTCCTGGCCGAGCAGCCGCGGTACGCGGGATTGCGGTGCACATGGCCGAACAGATTCGCATACGGAGCCGCCATCGTCACATAAAGCGGCTCATGTGAAAGCAGATAGAATCCATCCAGGACCACCGGAAGCGGATATGCCTCCTCAAAGCCCGCCTCCATCCATTCCCGGGCCGTCATCCACTGATCGTGGTTTCCCATAACCAGGATCTTCCTGCCGTTTAAGCCTGCCAAAAGAGCGGACGCCCTCTCCCTGTCCGCGCCGCCCGCAAAATCCCCCAGATGGTATACCGTATCCCCGGCCCCGACTGCCCGGTTCCAGTTTTCACAAAGAACGCGATCCATCTCCTCCACGTCCGCAAACGGCCGTTCCTCATAGCGGAGAATACCGCCTCTGTCTCCGAAATGCGTATCTGCAACCACAAATCGCCGTCCCATCGCCTTTCCCTCCTTTATACCGGATCATTATAACATGCCGCCGCTGTTTTTTCCAGTCAGGAACTGTCAAAACGCAGATTGTAGAATCACAAAACATATGTTATGATAGAAGCAGGATGTGTTTGAAACATGCTTAAGAAAGGCGGTTTTTCCCATGATGATCAGCTTTGATCTTGATATGACGCTCTTAGACCACGCAACCGGGCGTATCCCGGAAAGCGCTCTCAAAACCATAGAACAGCTCCGCAAAAAACATAAAATCATCCTGGCCACCGGGCGCGATATGGATAATTATTTCAGCGTCCCATACCGGGATATCGTCTCGCCGGATGCCATCATCCATATGAACGGCACAAAAATCACAGTGGGAGGAAGGCTGATTTATGAACACCGTTTTGATCCGGCGCTGCTTAAAGAACTTCTGTCCTTCTGCGAGCAGAAGGGATATGGGATCGGCATGACACGGGGAGATGAGGACTACTACATCCATCCGGAGATCATTGAGGCCAGCGACAAGCGCTTCTGGGGGAGCTGCGGACGCCGGTTCCAGGATCCCTGGAGGATGCTTGACATGCCGATCCGCACCCTGGCCTTTATCGGGAGCGAGGAGGAGGTCCGGCGGGTCAACGCGCGTTTTCCTCAGTTAAAAATGCCTCTGTTTGCCGGCAGGCAGGGCGCGGATGTCATGGAGGCAGGCTGTTCCAAGGCGGACGGGCTGCGCCGTCTGGCCCGCTGGTTTGGGGAAAAAGAGGATCTCTCCGATACGGTTGCGTTTGGCGACAGCATGAACGATCTGGAGGTCGTAAAAGAAGCCGGAACCGGCGTGGCGATGGGCAACGCGGCCAAAGAGCTCAAGGAAATCGCCGACTATGTCGCCCCTCCTGTCTCAGAAGACGGAATATACCGGGCCTGTCTGCATTTAGGGCTGATTGACGCATAGGAAGCGCGGCGCGATCGTCGTACCATCCAGACGGCCAGGAAGTGGCGCTGCCTGCAGGCAGCAGCCCGGAAGACAGATGGTGGTAAAAAAACGGCAGGGTTTGTGAATCGTAACAGGGCAGGCGTTATGTCCGCTGCAGGACAGACCGCCGCCCGCCGGGCGGCGGCAGATGGCGGCTCTACTCCTCCTCTGACTCCAGTCGATCCAGAATCTCGATCAGCCCTTCCGGCGTCATGTCACGCTCATCAAGGAGCTCCGCAATCTGCTTTAACTCCTCTTCTCTCTTTTCCTTTAAAAGCTGCTTCTCTCTGGCCTTCAGCTCTTTTAGCTGCGTCTCCAGGGCCTCTATCATTCCTGATACTTCTTCCAGCTTCTCGCTGCATGTTTTTCTCTTTCCTCTCGGCATGGGTTTGTCTCCTTTCTCTTCCAGCTTTTCCCAAAAGGGTATCATACGGCGGCCAGCGCAGTAAATACTACTGTCTGAGCCCCTGCCGGACTGAACACAGTAATACGCTTCGCGCCTGGCGGCATGTATACGGCAGCCAGTATATGCGCAGATCTGTCTGAGCTATTAGATTATATGCCATAATTTAGGAAATTATGCATATGTTGTATGTTTTCCGTTCTTCTCCTGTTACGATTCTGCCCCGGCCCGAGGCGGCAAAAGGAGGAGCCAGACGGCCGGCGGCCATCTGGCTTATTATGAAAAAAATATTAATATTTGTGAATGTCACCCCTAAAATTTCATCTCTGCCGTTCGTGATTATAGTATATCCTAAAATTATGGCCGTATTTTGTAGAAAATGTGAACATTTTTTGAACTATCGGACAGGAAAAAAGGGGTTCGCGGCCCGCATGCTACTTTGACAGCGGACTTCCTTATGCGCGCCTGTGCATGTAAAAGCGGCGGGAAAATCCCGCCGCCATGTTCTGTTTAATTGCAGCCGCAATCCGTATTGCTGGCCGGAGCGACTCCGCTGTTTGCACAGGCGTCAAAGCCGTCGCGGTAGCCGACCGCATATCCGTCGTTAAAGCCGTTGCGGTAAGCCCAGCTACAGGGATGGTTCGAGCCGCAGCCGCAGCCCGTATTGCAGCCGCATGTGCAGTTATTGTTCGAACCGCAGCCACAGTTATTATTGGAACCGCAGCCTGTGTTGCAGCCGCATGTGCAGTTATTATTGCCGGAACCTGAAACGGATCCACAGCAGTTATTGGTATTACAGCAGCAGTTTACTCTGCATCTGCACCCGCAGGCAACTCCATTATTTCTGCAGCAACATCTATTAAATAAACAACACATATTGAAATCTCCTTGTTTTCTTTATCTTTATAATATATGGTATGTACAGGAGGACAATATGTGACAGCCTGCCAGAAGATCATTTTCTGTAACCGTACAGATAACCCTGAACTAATGGCATTTAGCGAAGTGAACGGTTACCATTTCTTCCTCTTTTTCCCGCCCGCTCCTTTGGGAGCCTTATCCCGGCGGAAGGCCGGGCTTTTAAAAACTCTCCAGTGCAGGATCAGGGTGAACATCACAACCGCCAGCAGAAACCAGTCCCCGTAATAACCGCCCACATGAAAGGAGATGCCGAACAGGCACAGGGTATCAATGGCAAACAGCCATTTTTCCACAGCGTACACTTTCTGCAGATCGTAATCAGCCGGATCGATCGAGCCGGAAATAAAGATCAGAAAATCCTTCTGACAGAATAAATCAATCGTCTCGGCCAGTCCCAGACAGCCGGTGACAAAAAAAAGAGTATCCATCCAAAGCTCCTTTACAACACCCGTACAGCATCGCATAAATAGCCGCGCCCTGAAGCTTATGTGAAACATCATTCCCGCCTCAGGGCGCGGCGCATCCATACCTGCATTAAAATCTCTTCCACGTCTCCCTGTTAAACAGAAGAAGCATGGGGAATATCTCCAGCCTCCCGGCCAGCATGTCAAAGATCAGCACGCCCTTGGAAAAGTTGCTGAACAGGCCGAAATTCTGCGTGGGGCCCACCAGCTCCAGTCCCGGGCCGATGTTGTTAAACGTCGCGGCCACCGCCGTAAAATTCGTGATCAGATCCCGCTCATCAACCGCGATCAGGAACACAGATATGGCGAACAGAAGAATATACGCTACCATATATACGTTCACGGAACGTATCATATCCTCGTCCAAAACCTTACCGTCCATCTTAATCTTGATCACCGCATTGGGGTGCAGGAGGTGGCTGAGCTCCATCTTCATGGATTTAAACAGCACAATAAACCGTGAAACCTTAATGCCGCCTCCTGTACTGCCGGCGCAGGCGCCGATAAACATCAGGAGAACGAGAACTGTCCTTGAAGCCTGCGGCCACAGGTTGAAGTCAACGGTGCCATACCCGGTGGTCGTAATGATCGAACCCACCTGGAACGCCGCATGATGAAGCGCCTCGCCCGCGGAGCGGTAAAGGCTCATCGTATCAATCGTGATGATCCCGATCGCGGCCGCAATCACGAGCAGATAACAGCGCACCTCCTCGCTTTTCAGCCCTGCCCTGATTTTTCCAATCAGAAACAGGAAATAGACGTTAAAATTAACGCCGAACAGGATCATAAATACCGTCACCACATTCTGCTGGAAAGCGGAATATTCGCCCAGACTGGTATTTCTGATCGCAAAACCGCCCGTTCCGGCTGTCCCAAAGGTTATGGTAATGGCGTCAAACAGCGGCATCCCGCCAAACAGCAGAATTACACACTCAAGCACTGTCATTCCCAGATAAATGCTGTACAGAAGCTTTGCCGTGGTCTGCACCTTGGGGACCAGCTTGCTGACCGACGGCCCCGGGCTCTCCGCCTTCATCAGGTTCATATGGGTTCCGCCGGCTAGGGGAAGGAGGCTTAGAATGAAGACCAGCACGCCCATACCCCCAATCCAGTGGGTAAAGCTGCGCCAGAAAAGATGGCATTTCGGCAGGGCCTCGACATCGTTTAGTATGCTGGCCCCTGTTGTCGTAAAGCCGGAGACAGTCTCAAACAAAGCGTCCATGGGATTTAAGATATGGCCGCTTAAAAGAAACGGCACGGCTCCCATCACACTCAAGACCACCCAGCTCAAGGACACGGTCACAAACCCCTCCGCCGTGTAAAAGATCTGGTTCTTCGGCTTTTTCAACACAAGCGGGATCCCCATCAGAAGGCACAGCGCCATCGTGAGCAGATAGCAGCCCGCCGGTTCCTTGTAGATCAGCGCCACAATGCAGGGAAGGATCATAAATACCGCTTCAAAATTCAGGATCCAGCCCATAATATAGAATATAACAGAATAATTCATGGCTCGCTCCTTACTTTCTCAGAATATCGCGTATATCATGAAGCCCCTTCTGGCTCGTCACTACAATCACGGTGTCGCCCTTGAGGATACAGTCCTGGCCGCGGGGGATATGGATCTGCCCGCCCCGGTTGATACAGCCGATCAGCAGGTTGCTCTTTAAACGGATATTCATCAGCGGGACGCCCGTCACCTCCGAATCCTCCCGGATCCGGAACTCCAGGGCCTCCGCCCTGCCCTCCAGGATATGGTACAGCGTCTCCACATTGCTGCCGATCGTATTCTGCATGGCGCGCACATACTGGAGAATGTAATCGGCCGTGATGAATTTCGGATAGACCACGCTCCCCAGATCCAGCTTTCCGATCAGCTCGTCAAAGGCAATCCGGTTGACCTTTGTCACAAGCTTTGCCCCCGAAACCTCCTTGGCAAACATGGCGAGGAACAGGTTCTCCTCGTCCAGGCTCGTCAGGGTGACAAAGGATTCCGCGCTCTGCAGCCCCTCTTCCACCAAAAGCCGCCGGTCCGTCCCGTCGCCGTTGATGATCAGCGTGTCCTCGAGAAGCTCGCTCAACGCCTCGCAGCGCTTTTTGTCCTTCTCCACGATCTTGACACGGATATGCATCGAGGAGAGCTGCTTTGCCAGATAGTAGGCAATCGTGCCTCCTCCCACAATCAGCGTATTTTTCACCTGGTTTGTCTGAATGCCGATCTTTCTGAAAAATTCCGCCGAATTCCTGGGAGAAGCAATGATTGACACCACATCCCCGTCCTTCAACACAAATTTACCGTCCGGGATCGCCACCTCGTCCCCGCGCTCCACGCCGCTGATCAGCACGTCGCAGCGGAGCTGGCTGTCCACATCCATCACGGACAGCCCGTCGAGGCGGAATTCCGGCCGTATCTTGAATTTCAGGAGCTCTACCCTGCCCTTGGCAAAGCGGTCAATCTTGATCGCAGACGGAAAGCGCAGGATCCTGGAAATCTCGCCGGCGGCCGCCATCTCCGGGTTGATGATCATGGAAATTCCGAGCTGCTCCTTGATAAAGTTAATCTCATTATTATACACCGGGTTCCTCACCCTGGCGATCGTGTGGCAGCGCCCCGCCTTTCTCGCGATCAGGCAGCACAGAAGGTTCATCTCGTCCGAACCGGTAACGGCAATCAGGATGTCCGCTGTCTCAATCCCCGCCTCCATCTGCGTGCTGATGCTCGCCCCGTTCCCCAAAAGCTTAATTGCGTCAATCTCCTCAGACAGGCTCTGCAGCCGCTCTGAGGAGGTGTCTACCATCACCACGTTGTGGTTTTCCTTCACCAGCTGATCGGCCAGGGTAAGCCCCACCTTGCCGCAGCCGATAATGATTATCTCCATGTCTGTCCTCCGTGTCTGTTTGTATATCCTGTGTATTTGCGGGGTTTAAAGCCCGTTCGCATAGATTAAGCACATTATACCACCTTATTTATAAAATTCAAACAGAAACTTAGGATTTTCGGATTTTGCCATTACGGCCAGCGCAGACAGATCTGCGCGGCTATTTCTTTACATCAGCGACGACAAAACCGAAGCCTTTGACACGATCCCCACCAGGCTTCCGTCGTTCTCCAGCACGGCAATCGGATATTTGGCCTCCGCCGCCACCGGAAGGATATCGCTGATCACCGTATCCGCCGCCGTGGTCGCCACATCGGTGACGTAGACCTCCTTTAAGGATTTCCTCTCCTTCCTGGCCCGGATGGCGGCTTCCACGTTGACGATCCCTAAAAATTTCATATGGCGGTCCACCACATAGGCGGACGATACCCCGCCGTTCTTCATCTCACGCAGGGCGTAATCCGGCGAATCCGTCTCGCGCACGACGCAGGGCGTGAGCATGACGTGGCGGGCGCAGAGCACCTTGGTCTTGTCTGCGCTGTCGATGAATTCCCGCACGTAGTCATCCGCCGGGCTGGCGCTCATCTCCTCCGGCGTGCCGACCTGGATTAGGCGCCCGTCCCGCATGATGGCCACCGTATCGCCCAGCTTAAAGGCTTCATTGATGTCATGCGTGATAAATACCACCGTCTTTTCCAGCTTTCTCTGCAGGGATAAAAGCTCAAACTGCATATCCTTGCGCACCAGGGGATCCAGGGCCGAAAACGGCTCATCCATGAGAAGGACCTCCGGATCGTTCGCCAGGGCCCTGGCGATGCCCACCCGCTGGCGCATGCCGCCGGAAAGACTTGCGATCGAGGCGTGCTCATAGCCCTTTAAGCCCACCATGTCAAGCATCTCCATGGCCTTCCGCTCCCGCTCAACCCTCGCAAGCCCCTTGATCTCAAGGCCGTAGACCACATTCCCCAGCACGTCCCGGTGGCTCATGAGGCCAAAGCTCTGGAACACCATGGAAATCTTATCTCTCCTGTATTCATTGAGATCCTTTTTGCCAAAGGTGTCAATGGCGCTGTCCTCAAAGAGAATCTGGCCCGCTGTGGGGCGGTTCAGCATGTTCAGCGTCCGGATCACCGTGGATTTCCCGGAACCGGACAGGCCGATGATCACAAAAACCTCTCCCCGCTTTACCTTAAAGCTGACATCCCAGAGCGCCACCGTCACGCCCGTCTCGCGCAGAACCTCCTCTTTGGAGCGGCCCTCCTTCATCATCCGCGACGCCTCCGTGCGGTTCGCCGCGCCGTAAAGCTTTGTCAGATGATTGACCTGTATAATATAATCATTTTTATAGCCTGCCGCCTTATTTTCTGCCATCCGCCTGTTCCTCCTTTCTCCCGTTGTGGAACCAGCCCTGCGTCAGGCGGTCCATCAGGATCGCCACAATCACCACAGCCGCGCCGGCCAGAAGCCCGCGCCCGATCTCGATCCGGTTGACACTTATCAAAACCTCCATCCCAAGCCCTGACGCACCGATCATAGAACACGTCACTACCATGGCCATGGCCATCATCAGCGTCTGGTTGACGCCCGTCAGGATCGTCGGCAGCGCCTGGGGGATCTGCACCTTAAAGAGGCACTGCATCTTCGTTGAGCCAAAGGAGCGCGCCGCCTCCACCACCTCCGGATCCACCTGCCGGATCCCATGGCTTGTCAGCCGGATAACCGGGACAATGGCGTAGATCGTGGTTGCAATCACAGCCGGAGCCTTGCCGAGACCGAAAAACAGCACGGCGGGGATCAGGTATACAAACACCGGCATGGTCTGCATCGTGTCCAGGATGGGGCGCACAACCACATTCGCTTTCTCGCTCCCGGATACGAGGATGCCGGCCGGAAGGCCGATCAGCAGGGAAATCACCACTGAGGCCAGCACAATTGAGAGCGTTTCATACATCAGGCTCCAGAGCCCGATTAAGCCCACGATAAACAGCATCGCGCCGTACAGAATGCCCACGCGCACACGGCCGCTCAGCCTCCAGCCTCCAAATCCTGCAAGGGCGATGAAAAGCCACCAGGGAATCAGGCGCAGCACCGTCCCAATCAGGCCGATCAGGCCGTTTAAGACGCCCCGTATCCCGCCAAACACCGGGGAAAACCGCGCCGCAAATGCCTTCACCGAGGCGTCGAATGCCTCCACGTCAATCGGCAGCTCGAACGGGAAATCAAAGAAGTAATTTTTCGTCTCTTCCTGAAGCCCCAGGGCTCCCATCACCTTCTGCGCCTCCTCCTTTGGCAGCCACTCAAGAATTAAATCACTGTGCTCAGACAGGAACCATTTTGCCGTCTCCTCGTAGCTGGCCCCGGTCTCCTGCATATGGGCCAGCGCCTCCGACGTCAGGGCGCTGCTCGTCTCATACCGTTCCAGAAACTCACAGATCTCCGGCTCTCTGGCATAAAACTGATTGCTGACGCCGATCGTCACATCCACGGACGGGCAGGCGGTCCGCCCTTCCCGGTACGCGTCCGCGTCCTCATAGGGCGCATCCTCCAAAAGGACCAGATCATACTTTCCGGTCAGCCAGGTCGGCTCCCAGTAATACCCCACGATCGGCTCCCCCTTCTCATAGGCGGAGGTAAAGGCCGCCGAAAGCGCGGAGTCCGAGCCCGGCTGGAAATACTGGTACATGGCGTCAAGGCCGTTGTACTGAACCTTTTTCAGCATGATATCATTGATCTCCCATCCGGGAATCGCGCCGTAGATGCGCCCCATGCCCGGCTTCTCGTCATCCGGGAAAATGTCCGCATACCGCTTCAAGTCCTGCACGGTCTTCAAATCCGGCGCCAGAGGCGCTATCCCGCGCTCAGCATCCCCCTCGATCACATAGCGCGGCACGTAAAAGCCCTGGATATTATCCCCGAAATTTGTCCCCAGATCCCGGAACAGCCCGGCATCCCGATCCGCCTCGTAGGTTGATATATTGTCCGTCCACTCCTCCATGTTCACATCAATCTCGCCCTTTTTGAGCGCCTCGTGCATGATCGGCGTCGAGCCCGGCATCTCCTTCCACGAACAGCCGAACGCTGTTTCCGCCACCAGCCCGGCCACGGCGTTGTGAAATTTCACGCTGTCCCATCCGACATCGGCAAAAACAATCTCCCTCTTTCCCGCGCCGCACCCGGTCAGCGCCGCGCCGAACACGGCCGCCGCCGCAATCGCCATTGATATAATCTGAATCCTCTTCAATACAAATCGCCCTCCAATCTCTTCACCGCTATGGCATGATACACAATATAACGTTCATTCTCCCTTCCCAACATTTCTTTTTTGTAAATCCCTGTGTTTTTCTCTGAAAATGGCTGAAACCAGAAAAAGAAAAGAATACCGGAAATGTAAGACCGGACATAACACCTGCGCGGTTTCCCGCCAGGCTTCTGCCTGACAGAACAGGCTGTCTGAAAGTATGTAGTAATATAGAATATAGCGCCTGCCTGAATATAGTTTGATTATAATCTAATTTTCCTCAAAAATCAAGTAAATTTCGTCTGTGTGAGCAGTATGAGCAGTAGCTTTCATTGCGGGTAACCGTTCAGACAATCTGAACCAATGGCATTGTGTGTCGTGGGAGGGCCGCCAGTGTCAGATTCAAAATCCAGCGGAACCCTGCTGCCGCCGCATTTTCGGACGGTCAGCGCAGCGGAATGCGCAGATTTGTCTGAACGGTTACTTTTTATCAGGACTTCTTTTCCTTCAAAGGCAAAGCCGTATTTTCGGATGCGGTCGCCAGAGATTCCTCTGTTCTCTAAATCTGCCCGGTACTGTTGTTCTTCAATCTGTCTCAGCGCCGCATCCGCAGTCTCCGCCAGAGATTTCTGCGCGGACGGGTGAGCAGCGTCACGTCATCCCTGTTTTCCCACCACTGCCTGATAAAATCGGTTTTATCAGTGTAAAAGATATTCTCTGTAATCAGCTTCTCAAAGCTCTGAATCCCTATTCCTACGGTTCTTGCCATAGTCATATGTCCTCCAAACCTAAAATAACCGTATTTTTATCTATAATTATACATACTCTGCGAATAACACCCAAGAAGATTTCAAACGTTTCCATAATAATTATATCTGCTATAAAAGAATGGGACGAGTTAATCTGGCGTTCTTTGGCCAAATCAACTCATCCCGCGTTCTGAAATTCCCTGTCTTTTACGCAGTTTCATCTTTCCTCAAATTTCTCCCGCAGCTTAGAAAGGGCCTTCTTCTCAATCCTTGACACATACTCTCCTGTCAGGTTAGGGCTAAAAAATGTTTGAAAAATCTTTAAATTTCCAGTGAATCCGCAGGGAGCCATCCCGGCAGATACAGACCTGTTCCACAAAAGTCTCCACTATCTCTCTGGTCAGCGCCTCAAAAGGGGCAAACCGTCCCAGGCGCAGGGCAGTATCCATTTCCCCGGTATCTCCACACTTATCATCATATAACTTCTTCCTGCATTTTTCAATCTCTGCCAAAAGAATATTCCTCTGCTTTTCCAATGCCGCCTTTTCCCCTGCAAAGGCTTCCCGTGACAGCAGCCCGTCCTTGTATGCCTCATATTTCTCCCGCTTCCGGCCTGCCAGGCGATTCACTTCTGTTTCACATTTGATAAGGAGTTTCTCTGTTTCCTCTGTCTTGCTCTCTGACGCTTCTTCCATTTCCCTGTCAGCCACTGCTGCCGCCATCTTTCGGAGCATGGCCAGTATGGCCGTTTCAATCTGGCATTCTTCTATGGTCTGAGGGCAGCATCCAAATTCCTTTGCCATATTCTGAATCCCGCAGCGGTATGTTGCTCCTTTTCTTCCCCCGGACCGAACTCTTTTTACCCGTGATATGATGCGGTTGCAGCCGGCGCACCGGACCTTTCCCCTAAGCGACGCTTCTTTCTCCCGGTGACAGGCGCTGCGCTTCTTGATTCCCAGATTTACTCTCTCGAATACCTCGCGGGAGACAATCGCCTCGTGGGTGTCAGGAACGATCATCCATTGTTCTCTGGGCACGGCGCGGCCTTCCCTGCTCCCTACCGATATCGGTTTTACCTTTCCATATACCGTATCCCCCGCATACCGCTGATCCTGCAATATAGACAAGACAGACGCCGTTCTCCAGACGCTCTTCTCATTCACGGTTTTGCAGGGGAAATGCTCTCCCCTCTGCCGCCGCAGCATCAGCGGCGTCAGAATCCCCTCTCTGTTCAGGGTGCTGGCAATGTGCGCTTTCGGAATCCCTTCCAGAGCCATATGGAAAATCCTGCGAACCACGAAAGCCGCCTCCCTGTCAGGCGTCAGCTTCTGATCCGGAGATTTCAAATACCCATACGGCGCATATGAAGCGATACATTTCCCCCGCCTGGCTTTCATCTGCCGCACACTGATGATTTTTTCCGAAAGATCCTTGCTGTATAAATCATGCGCCAGGTTTTTAAACGCCACATCAAAAAACTCCCCGGAAAAATCAGAAACACCGCTGTCAAATCCGTCATTTACTGAAATAAACCGGATACCGAGGAAAGGAAACACCTGTTCCAGATAATTGCCAACTTCTATATAATTTCGTCCGAACCGTGAAAAATCCTTTACCATTATCACAGAAATCACGCCCGCCCTTACCTGATCAAACAGTTTCTGCACGCCCGGTCTTGCAAAATTGGTTCCGCTATATCCGTCGTCACAAAACTCAGCCATATAATAGTCCGCAAATTCCCTGTGGCTTCTCACATAATTCTTCAAGATGTCCCGTTGGGATGTAATGCTGTTACTTTCCCGAAATTCACGGCCATCCTCATCCGACAATCGCAAATACAATCCGATTCCATGTTTTTTCATGTCGCGCCGCCATTCTTTCCGGAGCCATCCAGAAAAGCAAGCGCCTTTTCATATTCATCTGTGAATGTAAAATGAATACTTACCGAATGTTCATTTAAGACTACCTTTTTCACCATCGCAGAACACATCTCTTTTGTCAGTTTCTCCGTGTCATGAAAACAGCTAACATCGCGGATCCCCGCTGCCGTCGTCCCTGGCATCCGGCTTTGTTCCTGCAGTTTTGCATTTGCAGCCTGTAACTGCCCGTTTAATTGTCCGCTGTCAGCCATATATCTGTCCCGTGTAATCGTATATTCCCCTTCTGTGAGAAGGCCGTCCTTAAAATCAGCGTAAAGGTCATTCCTTTTTCTCCGCAATTTCTGCTGTTTATCCTCCAGAATACGAATCTCCTCTTTCAAACTGCTGATATACCGACGTTTTTTTGCAGTTTCCAGTTTATCTCTTATTCGTTCCTTCCTATCCGTCAGGAGTTCCAACTGCTTTTTGCAGACCTGAAAAATGTAATTCTGCAGTTCTGCCTCATCAAACGCCTTTAAAGAACATCCCTTTGTTTTGAGATATTTATTGGAACAATAGAAGCTGTAGTGAACCAGCGAGCCATCTTTCCGGAAATAACCGCTGTCACGGCGGACACTGCCGCCGCATATCCCGCATTGAACCATTCCGCTTAACATATTTTCTGTTCTTTGCCTGCAGGATGTATTGGCTGCCTGCTGCGTTCTTTTCCTCCTGCTTTCGGAACGTAATCGTTGAACTCTCTCAAATGTTTCTCTGCCTATGATTGGTTCATGGGTATTTTCAATCAAATTCCATTCCGATTCCGGGATTACCTCGTTCTCCCGGCCCTTACAGAGAAGGCAGCTTCCTTTCCGCTCAACCATACAGCCAGTATAGCAGGGATTCTTAAGTATATCCGCAACCGCAGATCCGCGCCACAGGGCATGTTCTTTGCCGTCATGATGTCCCTCTGCAAAACGAATCTGAAGCTGTGTGGGAACTGCCATGTCATTCAGGCGATGGGCAATGGAAACCGGACCCATCCCTTCCGTCCGCCATTTAAACATCCTGCGGATAATCTCCGCTCTTTCGGTGTGCACACGCAGCTTATGGCGATCCTGTTCATCCCGCACGTAACCATAAGGCGGAATCTTTCCCATGAATTTTCCGGATTTCTTTTTTATGTCAATGGCTGAACTTACCTTCCGTGAAATATCTTTTGCATACGTATCATGCAGGATCGATTTTAAAGGAACCAGCAGCGTGTCGCTTCTTCCGCCATGAAGGCTGTCGAAATGATCGTTTACTGAAATAAAACGAATATCCAGATAAGGAAATATCTTTTCCAGATAATTGCCGGTTTCCAGATAGTTTCTTCCAAAACGTGATAAATCTTTCACAACAATGCAATTTATCGTTCCCTTTTTCACCTCTTCCATCATGTCCGAAAAGGCGGGTCTTTCAAAATTTGTACCTGTCTCTCCGTTATCAACAAACGTACGCGCTACTTTCAAATCCTGGCATGAGCTGATATAGTTCTCTATCATTTCTATCTGGCTCTCTATGGAATCACCCTGTATTCCATTATCCTCAATGGAAAGCCGTGCGTAGACTGCCGTGTGATAAAGCTTTCCTGGCCTGGGCTGCATGTGTTCTGTCTGCAAATTTTTTCTGCTTTTTCTTGCCATAAGCTCACCCCTCTTTCATTGCTTGCCGCACGATTTGAAACTCATCCTGGTATTGAAAGTGAACCTGAATATGTTCCGAATCCATCACTATGATTTCTTCCACTGTCATTGCCAGAAGACCGCGATCCAGTTCAGAAATCGTTCCTCTTTCTTTCAGCCGTTCTATCCAGGGACTGTGAAGCCTGCTTTCTTTTACAAGTGAACACACCTCCCTTTCCAGCGTTTCAATCGCTTTCTCCATCTGCCTGCAGGAACCCTCATAATCTTCCTTCATCTCAAGGTATTCCCTTTTTGTTAAAAGAGCCTCCTTATAATCTTCATATACGGAAATCTTTAATTTCTGATACCGCGTCAGTTCCTTTCGCCGTTCCTCGAGCTGTCTGCATCTTCTTTGCGCTTCCCGTTCCTGCAAAGGTAATTTTCCGATCATTTCCTTAAGTTCATCCATGGTAATGATAAGAAAAAGGTGTGTCCGGAGCATTTCCAGCACCGCCCTGCTCAAACCGTCTTCCCGTATCCGGTGGCTGCTGCATACAGACGTATCATTTTTATTGCTGGAACAGATATAATAGCAATATTCACCTTTAGCAGAGCGAATCTTTTTCCGGACCATATTTCCCCCGCAGCCGCCGCAGCGCAAAAATCCCGAAAACAGATGCAGCTTTGTTCCTCCGGGCGCTGTGCGTGTATCACGGAGCATCCGTTTTTGAACGATAGCAAAATCCTCTTTTGCAATAATGGCTTCATGGGTATGTTCCACCCGAATCCAGTCTTCCTTGCTGACCTTTATCCGCTTTTTCACTTTATAATTCAGGGTTTTCTCTTTTCCCTGAACCATAGCTCCTGTATAAATCTCATTTTTTAAGATGCGTTCCACTGCCATGGACGACCATTTTGCCTGGGGTTTCAGCTTAAATGATGTGGTATACCGCCAATGCAGCAGCATTTTATATTCCATAGGCGACGGTATCCCATGCTCATTCAGATAATCCGCAATTCTGCGGTTATTACAGCCCTTGATACGCATATCAAAAATGTCTCTGACCACTTCGGCAGCCACAGGATCGATCACCAGTTTTCCTTTTCGTTCCTGATCTCTGAAATAGCCATACACAGGAAAGCTTCCTGTATAATCCCCGCGCTTCTGCCGCACCTCTATCTGGCTTCTCACCTTGATGGAAATATCCCGGCTGTAGGAGTCGTTCATAAGGTTTTTGAAGGGCAGGAGCATATTGTCTGCCTGACTGTCCATATGCCCGCTGTCATAGTGGTCATTGATGGCAATAAACCGCACTCCCATAAAGGGAAAAATCTGCTGTATGTATCGTCCTGTCTCGATATAATTGCGGCCAAAGCGGGATAAATCCTTAACAATAATACAGTTGATTTTTCCCTGCTTTACATCCTCCAGCATGGAATTAAGCGCCGGCCGGTCAAAACCCACTCCACTGTATCCGTCGTCCACTTTCTCCTCACAGACCTGAATATCGCCTTTGTCTTCCAAAAATGAATAGATCAAATCTCTTTGATTGGACACGCTGTTACTCTCTTCCTTGTCCCCATCCTCTTTCGACAGGCGGATGTACAAAGCCGCCTGATATTTTTTATCGATATCTGAATGACCGGGCAAAACAAAAGACCTCCTAACATGTTTGTGTAATCAGAAAAACACATTAGGAGGGGTCTTATAAGTATGCTGCCGCAGCAATCCCTGCGCGTCCGGGTATCTTTATGCCATCCGGAAATATTGTGTCAGCCGCTCTGTAAGTGTGATATCGGTTTCTTCAAAAACAGACTGTACGACCATATCTCCGCATTTACACAGATACGGGTTTTTTACCTTTTGAATAAAATCTGCAATTCTTTCTTCTTTTGGCAATCGGCTCTCCACCACAATGTCCTGAATATCCACGAGATCGCTTCTGTTGACCTCATTGGGATCTGCTAAACGCAACTGTTCTAAATCTGCCATCGCTTTATTGTCAGTCTCTCCCACCTAATATGTTGTATATCATATGAAAAAAGCGGATTGTCCTATTCCTGATACCGTCCGCCGGAGCGGCGGCGGCTGATCCGCAGCTTCGGGCAGTAAAAAACGCCGTTTCCGGCTCCTTTCACAAGGAGGCGGAAGCGGCGTTTTTTTTGCGTGTTTAATACTTTGCGTCTGCAAAGCTGACAGGGATGTCCTGAGCCTGCGGGGCAGAGTAACTGCTGACACTGGCTCTGGGAGCGGGAGCGGCGTCGCTGACGGTACTGCTGTCCTCCAAACGGAACCGCGAAATCAATTGCTTGAGTACATTAGCCTGGCTGGAAAGCTCCTCGCTGGCAGCGGCGGACTCCTGGGATGTGGCGGAGTTGGTCTGAACCACGCTCGAGATCTGATCCACAGCGGTGGAGATCTGGGAGATGGAAGCCGTCTGCTCCTCAGCGGCGCTGGCAATCTTGCCTACCGCGTCCAGAACCTTCTGGGAACTGCCCACCACGACCTGAAGAGCCTGGCTGGTTTCATGGGAGAGATCAAGCCCCTCCTTGACTGCCTTCACGGTACCCTCGATCAGGGTTGTCGTGCTCTTGGATGCGTCCGCGGACTTACTGGCCAGGTTGCGCACCTCGTCGGCCACCACGGCGAAGCCTTTGCCGGCGGCGCCGGCGCGGGCGGCCTCTACAGCGGCGTTCAGCGCCAGAATGTTGGTCTGGAACGCGATGTCTTCAATGGTCTTGATCACTTTGCTGATCTCGGTGGAATGCGTCTCAATCTTGTTCATGGCGTTCAGGAGGGATTCCATATCGCTGAAGCACACGCCGATTTGCTGGTGGGACTGTTCGTTTTCTGTCTTGGCGGTTCTGGCGTAGGCAGCAGTGGATTCCACCTGCTGGCTGACCTCCTGAATGGTAGCGGCCAGCTCCTCCACAGAAGATGCCTGCTGGGTTGCGCCCTGAGCCAGGGCCTGAGCGCCGCTGGACACCTGCTCGCCTCCGGCGTTTACCTGAGCCGCGGCAGATTCGATCCTGGAGAGGGTCTCGCTCATGGAAGATTTCATAACTCTCATGGCTTTCAGGATATCAGCGTAATCGCCAATATAGGCATCGCTGTGTCGGCTCTTTACCGTAAAGTTACCCTGGGCCAGTTCGTCCATACAGTAGCTGATATCGCCGATCAGCACCTTGACAATCTCTGTCATGCTCCGCATGTTATCCGCCATCTCTCCCAGTTCATCCCGGGACTGGTATGTAATCTCCACATCCATATCGCCTTTACAAACACGGGAGGCTACCTGACGCATCTCCTCCACGGGCCTGCGCACGCTGTCGCTCATGAAAATGGCCAGAATGACACTGATCACTACCGCAGCCACGATCAGGCCGATTACGATCATGTCCGCAATGCCGGCCAGACGTTTGCCCTCCTCCACATTTGCCAAAGCGTTGGTTTCGGAGGTCTCACAGAGGCTGGTCAAAATGTCACGGTTGGCGTCCATATAAGGCTTGTAATTGGACTTGTATAAGGCCAGCGCATCATCGTCCTTCTGCTGCGCGGCCAGATCCAGGATCTGAGGCAGATAGCTGGACGCCTGATTTAAATTTTCCTCCACTGTGGACAACTGGGAGGATCCCCCGGATGAGCCGGTGATCTTCTGCTCAGTCTCCTTCAGCTCGTCCACCAGGGTGTAGATGTAGTTAAAATCACTCTGGGCATTGGCATACGCTTGATCACTGTACTCTACAATGGTCGAGAGGATATTGCCCCGGGCGGAGAATACGGTGCGGCGGGCATCCATAGCCAGGGATACCGTTTTAAACTGCATGTCATAGAAATTCTGCAGCCTTTTGCTCGACTGATTAAGCATAACGATTGATGTAATACCCACAATGAGCAGCAAAAGCACAATAATAAAATAGGAAATGAGCATTCGGCTGCGGATTTTTAAGTTCTTAATCATTTGATTCAACATTTCATAATCTCTCCTTTGTTATATTTCACCTTCAACAAAATAGTGGATGCATTGTTCAGGCCGCCCACTTCTGCCTATGTCTTTTGTATGTGTATTACATTACATTCGGTATATCTGCCTATGTCCTCACCTCTCCCTAAAATGATTTCCTTTATTCATTATACCTCAAAACATTTCTTTTTAACAGACTGTTTTTATCCAAAGTCCTATGTTATTTCATGGTCCTCCTGACTTTATCCCTATAATAACAGATGGGTAGGAGCGCGATATCCCCATCTCTCCCGCAATCTCTTTCTGTGTATGCTCCTTTTCTCCAAACAGGCCGTATCGCTTGCGCACGACCAGTTTTTCCGTCTCCTTTAAACAGCCGTCAAACGCCTCATACAGCGCCGTGACATCCTGCGCGCGGATGAGCTCCTCCAGCGCGGCTGTCTCGTCTGCCTCCAGGACGTCAATCAGATTGACCGTCTCCCCGTCCTTATCGACCCCGATCGGATCGTAAAGCGATACGTCCCTGGCATACTTTTTGCCGGCGCGCAGCAGCATCAGGATTTCATTTTCCACACATTTCGCCGCATACGTCGCCAGACGCGAGCCCCGCTCCGCCTTAAAGGTGTTGACGGCCTTTATAAGCCCGATGGTTCCCACAGACAGCAGATCCTCGGTCTCATAATCCGTATACTGGTACTTCTTTATAATATGCGCCACAAGCCTTAAATTCCGCTCAATCAGCACTGCCCTGGCTTCCTCGTCGCCCTCTCTCCAGCGTTTTAAATATTCTGCTTCTTCACCGGCCGTAAGTGGTTTGGCAAATGTCTTCAAAGAAAGCCACCTCAAGACTACGTTACTCTATCTTATGCCGCCCGAAACCCTGAAGTGCTTTTACAAAAAAAGGCTGGCTGGTACTATTTTATTAGAAGAAACCGCGGATCATGCCTGTATGTATCCACGCCCGGAACTCCGCCGGCGGTAACGGTTCAGATAGGTCTGCGCACCTGCTGCGCTGACCGTACGAAAACGCGGCGGCAGCAGGCATCCGCCCCATCGCGAAGCGATTTTCATGGGCAGATGCCGTAACAGTTCAGGTTGTCTGAACGGTTACCATCGGCGTCCGCGAGGCCGGGAACCAGACGGCTATTCGCTGTACAAAAGCTCCGCGATGATTTCCACGGCGTCGGAAATACATTCCGGGCAGGGACGCAGCACGGTTCCCGTGTCCAGGCCCTTTAAATCGCGGCAGAGTACCGCCCCGTCCTTTTCTTTAAAACGCTCCAGACAGGCCCTGGCCAGGCGGTAGGACGACGCCTTGGAATCCGGCGCTTTTAAGTTGCCTGTGCTGCACTTCGCGCCGGCCAGCACCCCCGCCGCCGCGATCGCGCCGCACATCCCCTGCATCCCGCCCATCCCCAGGCCAAGGCCCTCTGTCAGGCGAAAGATCGTCTCCTCGTCAAAATCCGTCCGGTCCGAGAATGCGCACGACACGGACTGCGCGCAATTATAGCCCTTTTTGTGATTTTCATGGGCAATTGAAATTTTAGAATCGATCTCTTCTCTGGTCATGGTTTTATTCTCCTTTTTGATTTTTCATTGATGATTCCTCAGGCAAATGAAAGGACATCGGCTCAGACCCAAATCTCCCCCAGCCTGTACGAATAGATGCACCGTTCCTTTACCCGTTTCCCGCTTATCTGGCAGAGCGCGCGCTCATAGTAGCGTATCTGCGCCTCATAGCGGTTTTTCAATACCTCCTCATTGGCCGCATAATCGGTCTTATAATCGACCACCACCAGCTCGCCGTCCTCCTCGAAAAATGCGTCGATGATTCCCTGGATCAGAACCAGCTCGCCGGAATCCCAGTCCCCCATCTCGCGGGCCGGGATCCCGATCACAAACGGCTGCTCCCGCCTCAGCCGCCCGGCCCGGGCGGCGCGGCACAGACGGCGGCCCAGCCCGGTTTTCAGGAAGGCCGCGATATCGCCCGGCCGTATGAGGGAGGCCGCCTCCTGCGTGATACGTTTTTCCTTCTGAAAACGCGCAAGACAGGAATGAATCCATGCCAAAAGCGCCTGATCCGTGGAGATATCCCCCTCTCCGATCTCTTCAAACGGCAAAAGCTGCATCAGGCGGTGATAGGCGTTTCCGCGCGTGGTTCCGCCCTCCTCCCGCTCCTCCTCTCCCATAAAGGCCGGGAGCGTGGGCAGGTAAGCCGTCTCCTCCTCTTCCTCCTCCAAATGGGCGCGCTTGAGCTCAGATACAGACATCTTGGTGTTCAGGACCATATCCGCCTGGAACGGATAGCGGAATGTAAACGAGCGGGTAAGGCGTTCCCGGAACGCCTCGTCATACGTCTCGTCCGGCCGCTCCCCGAACAGCTCCTCAAGGCTGTCCCGGCGCGCAAGCTGGGCCCCGATCTCGCGCGAAAGCTGCCCGGCCGCCTTTTCCTCGCGGACCGCAATCCGCACCGGGGCGGGGGCCGCCCGCATGCTCATCAGGATCCAGTCCAGATATGACCCGGCCAGCGTCAGCACCGTGCAGGGGACGCGGCCCTCCTCCGGCGAAAAATGGTTCCATTTCTCCAGGCGGTCCGACAGTCCTTTTACGGACGCGGTGAGGATCAGCTTTTCCTTCGCGCGCGTCATGGCCACATAGAGCACCCTGAGCTCCTCTCCCAGGGCGTCCAGCTCCATGCGGCGCTTCATCACGTTTTTCTTAAGCGTCGGCCCCTTTAAGCGCTTCACCGGATCCAGATAATCGGTTCCGATCCCCAGATCCGCGTCGATCAAAAGCTTTCCCCTTGTATCCTGCTTATTAAACTGCTTCGCCATGGCCGCCACAAACACGATGGGGAATTCCAGGCCCTTGCTTTTATGGATACTCATGATCCGCACCGCGTCCGTCCGGCCTGTCTGCGCCCTGGCCTCCCCGAAATCCGTATTGTACTTTTTCAGCTTTTCGATATACCGGATAAAATGAAAGACGCCGCGGTAGCTGGTGCTCTCATAGGCGGCCGCCTTTTCCACCAGCATATCCAGGTTGGCCCGCCTGGCCTCCCCGCCCGGCATGGCTGACACGTACGAATAATATCCGGTTCTGTCATAGATGCGGTACAAAAGCTCATGCATGGGCAGATACACCGCCATGGACGTAAGCTCCGCCAGCAGGCCGGACAGCTCCTTTAAGCGCGCGGCCAGCGCCGGCCGCCGGCCGCAGCCCGAAACATCAACGCCCTCGTCCTCCTCTAAGTACGCCCTGACCGCCCAGTAAAGCCCCTTGTGGGCCTCTTTCGCGCCGGCAGCCTTGTACCAGGCCGCGATGTGCGCCATCTCCTCGTCCGTGAGGGCCCCGATCGGCGATTTCAGAACCGAGGCCAGCGGGATATCCTGAATGGGATTGTCAATCACGGCCAGAAGGTTTAAAACCGTCTCCACCTCGATTGCGGTAAAATACCCGGTCCGCGACTCAGCCGCTGCCGGAATGCCGAAACGCCCCAGCACCTCGCAGAAGCTCTCCGCCCAGCCGCTGACGCTCCTTAAAAGGATCACGATATCCCCGTACCCGGCCCTTCTGTAGCGTTTTTCCTCCTTGTCCCAGACCGTAAGCCCCGTCTCCGGATCCACGAGCTCCTTAATCCGGCCCGCGATCATGCCGGCCTCCAGCTCCCTGGCCGTGTAGTCTGAGAGATCCTCATCCAGCTCTTCGAGCGCGCCGGCCGCTGTATCGATCAGCAGAAGCTCGGTTTCAAGCTCCGAAAGCCCCTCCCGCTCTTCAAACACCGCCCCGGCATGGAGCGCCGCATCCTCCGTATAGGCAATGCCGCCCAGCTTTTTCGTCATAATGCGGTAAAACACATCATTCACGCTGTCCAGAACCGCGCTGCGGCTGCGGAAATTCTGGTGCAGCTCGATCTTCTGAAACGGCCCGTCCTCCCGCGCATAGGCATCGTATTTTTCCAGAAACAGCTCCGGCCGCGCCAGGCGGAATTTGTAGATGCTCTGCTTCACATCTCCCACCATAAAGACATTGGGCTGCCCGAAGCGCTCCCTGGAAATATAGCGGATCAGCGTTTCCTGCACCAGATTGCTGTCCTGGTACTCATCCACCAGAATCTCGTCAAACTGACGGCTCAGCTCGTCCGCCACCGGCCCCGGCGCCCGCGCGGCTCCGGCCTCCCGCCCTGTCCCGTCCTCTTTTCCTGTCCCGGAACCGTCCTCCTCATCGCGGCCTTCTCCCTCACCGCGGCGGTTCTCCATAGCGGAGCCGTTTTCCATATCAGAGTCATCCCCCGCGTCGCGGCCTTCCCCCGGCTCTGTCAATGCCTGGAGGGCAAAATGCTCCAGATCATTGAAATCCAGCACATTTTTTTCCTTTTTCTTTTCCTGAAACCGTCTGGAAAACTCCTCAGTGAGCTCCAGAAGCATCAAAAGCCCGTCCCGGCTCTCCTCCAGATCGCGCAGCGCCTGTTCCGGGGACTCGAACAGATATTCTTCTTTGAGCCGCTCCACCGCCTTTTTGATGCGCTTCCTGCAGTCCGAAACCTTTTCCTTTTTCTCCGGATTCACGGAATGCTTATTTCCCCGGATCGCCGCCAGGCGGGAAAAGGCGACGCCGCCCACCGCGCGGCTGAACGCCTCATAGGAATCCGTACATGCAAGGATATGGCTTATCTGGCTCAAATCCTCCCGGATCGCCGCCAGATACGGCTGCGGCCCGTCCTCCTCTTCACAGAGCATGGCCGCCTCAGAGAGCTCCCGCATCCACTCTTCTGCCTGCATGGCCGCATCCTTCAAAAGGAAACGCATCCACTCCGTCTGGTTAAACCCCTCGGGCGAAGCGTCCTCAAGCTCCCTCCGGCAGCGCGCCAGCCATTCCTTTGGCCACGGATTGCTCTGTGAAAATGCGTAGACCTGAAAAATGGCCTCATCGATCCCGGCGTCCGCCTTTCCCACCGCATAGGCGTCCACAAACGCCTCATAGCGCTCCCCGCCGTTCTCATAGTAGTCCTCCAGCATATCGCGCATCACATCCGCGCGCAGCAGGAGCATTTCCCCCTCATCCCCCACGCGGAATGCCGGATCCAGATGCAGACGGTCAAAATGCTCTTTTAAGATATACAGGCAGAAGCTGTCAATGGTCGTGATCCGCGCATACTGCGCCATCACCGCCTGGCGCTGGAGATGGCCGTTGTCCGGCTGCTCCTCAAGCTTCTTCTCGATCGCCTCCTGGATCCGCTCCCGCATCTCCGCCGCCGCCGCCCGGGTGAAGGTCATGACCAGAAGGCGGTCGATCTCCAGCGGATGCTCCCCCTCTGTGACCATCCGCACAATCCGCTCCACCAGAACCGCCGTCTTCCCGCTTCCCGCCGCGGCCGAGACCAGCAGATTCCGGCTGCGGCTCTCAATGACCTGCCTCTGTTCCCTTGTCCAATCGACTGCCATACCTACTTATCCTCCAGAAACGCATGGCTCATGATGTAAAATTCCTCCTGGCTTGGCCGGTGTTCCTTCTTCATCTCCTCCAGCGCATCATCGTACCGCCCGGCCGCTTCCTCGTCAAAGGCCATCACCGGGCTGCCATGATACGTCTGCCGCCTGCCGTCCAGCGCGTGGGGAACCAGCTCTTTCACCATCATCGCCGCCGGATACTTCCCGTTTTCGTCGCAGATATGATGTTTCCTGCAGCTCTGAAACCCGCGGCCCACATAGTTTGCGGGGCTTCCGAATATCACGATCACATCATAGCCAAGCGATACGGCCTTCTCAAAGGAATATTCCATGAGGCTTGCGCCGTACCCCATCCGCTGGTATTCCGGCAGTATGCAGACCGGGCCAAAGGTGAGGATCGCTTTTTCCCGGCCCGCCTCATCGACCAGTCCGGCCCGTGTATACATTATACTGCCAATCACCTGCCCGTCAAGCTCTGCCACAAAATCCAGCTCGGGGATAAAGTCCTCATGACAGCGCATGATATGCGCCAGATAATGCTCCACACATCCCGGAATGTAAAGATTGTAAAAGGCTTTTCTGATCAGCGCTTCTACAATTGTATAGTCGTTTTCTGTTTCATTTCGTATCGTAAACAAGGCCATGCCCCCTTCGATAATTGTATGTTTTGTATTATTATATCGGATATCATGGCAAAAGTCATCTATTATCTTGGCAGGGGAGCGTAAAACGGGAGCGGAATCGTTCAGGTTGCAATGTATTTACTGTCTTAACTGCTGCGCAGAACCAGAACCATGACGCTGGAATTATTACAATTTCACGATTCCTTACCACTGTCATTATCATCACATTTCTGACAGTGCGGCATCGTATATTCCGTATCTTCTTTGCGGTAAGCCCCCGACCACTGGCAGATGCTCTGCAGGATCGGGACAGCAGACATTCCTTTTTCTGAGAGAGAATACTCCACCCTGAGGGGAATCTCATCATAAGACTTTCTGTTTATCATCAGCATTTTGAATGAAGCGCCGAGAACCGCATCCGTAATATTCGTGAGCACGCTGCGCAGTCCGCCGGCAACCTAGAGCGTGTTTGAAAAATGCTTTCTGCCAGATGTGCGTTCCGCTTTGTGGGAGATTTGGGCCAAATGAACGCGGCGCAGCGGGCTGCGTTAAGTGAATTTGGCACAAATATGCCGCAAAGTGGGGCGTGCAGATGGCGGGAATGATTTTTCAAACACGCTCTAGCTCCGGCGGCCTCTTCACACATCCCCTTCCTCCGCCGCCTTCACAATCTGCTCCCAAATCTCCTCCGCCCCCGGGCTGTCCAGCCTCCTAAACCCATATCCCTCGGTCTTCAAATCAAACCCGCACACACTGTGGTACGGGCAGAAATCGCAGGCCGTCCGCATCCCGTTTTTATACGGCGAAACAGAAACCCGGCCGTCTAAAATCTCCCGCCCCATACGTCTCATCTTCTGATTCACAAAGGCCCCCAGGGCCGCGAACCGCTCCTCGCCCGCCACGGAGGAACGCCGCATCACGATCGCGTCGTCCTTAATCGAAACCGGCACAACGCTCGAATCCACGCTCCCGCCTCCGCCGAAATCCAGGCGGTGATCCAGATGTCCCAGCGCCGCCGGATCCCCGTTTACCAGCCCGTTCATGCGCAGCTTCTTTAAGATCCCCGCCGGATCCGGCGAATCGTCTTCATCAAGCGCTGCCTCCCCGCGATCCAGCATCGGGTCATCGATGTGGTAATAGAAGATCCCGGCCGGGATCACGCGTTTTTCCGGCCGCTCGCGCTGCACCTTTTCCACCGCCGCGTCCATATAGACCACGAGCTGGAGCTGCAGGCCGTGGTACAGCTCCGTCAAGTCGAATTTTGTCTTCCCTGTCTTATAGTCAATGATTTTCAAATACAGCAGATCCCCGTCCTCGCATAAGTCGATCCGGTCAATCCGCCCGCGCAGGTGGATGGCCTCCTCCCTGGAAATGGGGATTTTCATGGCGCGCAGGTTATCGGCCGGCGTAAAGGTTACCTCAAAGCCGCCCGGTTCAAAATCGCCCTTTTTGAGCTGCTCGGTCAGCGCCCATATCGTGCGGTCCATGATCCGGCGCACCTTCCGCTCCAGATAGCGGTTCCGGGCCGAGCTCTTCATGATCGTATTTCCGTACTCCGCCGCCACGTCCGCCACGCACTCGCCGACGAGGCGCGCGCGATCCTCGTCTGAAATGGCCCGAAACGAGCGTTTTTCCTCCTTCATGCGCCTAAAATACGCATCAATGCTCTGGTGGAACAGATTTCCGATATCCGCCGGGGCCAGCTCATAGGCCGGGCGCTCGGAAAGCTCCAGCCCGTAGGCAAGGAAATGGGCGTACGCGCAGGATGCGTAAAGCTCCATTCGCGTCACGCTGCCGCGCAGGATCTGGCTGTAAAGCGCCTTTGCCGCCGTCCGGCCGATCCCGCGATCCGTGTAAGAGTAAAATACAGCCTCCCCCAGGCGGCGGAGCTCTTCCCCATAGTCCCCGGAGGCGCGGAAAAAGGAAAACAGCTCCAGAAACGCCGCATCCTCCCGCTTTTCTTCATATTTCTTCATGCCGCCTATCACAGAGCGCAGCCCCAGAGGAAGCGACCAGGCCGCCAGAGCGTTCACATCCGGCGTCTCAATCCGCATCCCGGGAAACAGCTTCAAAAGCTGGCCCACCAGGCTTGACGGCCGCAGGCTCTTTCCATCCGCCGAGGCCATGGAAAACGACACATAGAGGGCTTTTGACGGCTTTGTGAGCGCAAGGTACAGATAAAACCGCTGCAGAAACCCTTCCTCCCTGGCGGTCGGGGCCAGCTCCACCTGCCGCGCCTTTAAACGGTTTCTCTCCGCTTCGGAGAGGATCCCGCCCCGCCCGGAAACACAAGGGACCACCCCGTCGTTCACGCCGACAAAAAACAGCGCCTTCACATGCGACAGCCGGCTCCTTGTAATATCGCCCACCGGAATCTGATCCACCACGGCGGGAATAAGCCCCACCTTGATCTCCGCAAAACCGGCGTCCAGAATATCGCAGTATTCCGCCCTGGAGATCCGCTCCTCTCCTAAAAGCGCCGTAATCCGGTCAAACAGCTCCATCACCAGGCCGTATGCCTGGCCGAATTCTTTCTCCAGGCTGACCTCGCCTGACGCATGGAACCGCGCCTCCATATCCCGCAGTTTTTCCTCCACGCCCAGCTCCTCAAGGAAATGCACAAGCCCTTCGGTCTTGGCCTGGACATCGGCGCTCCTGTCGGAAAAGATCGCCCGCAGCCCGGCCAGGGGCGCGAGGATCGCCTCCCTAAGCTCATTTAACTCCAAAAGATTGATAAGCTCCGCCCCGCGGTACGTCCTCTCCCACGGCGCGTTCCATTTCGCAAAGCCCCGGATCCCCAGAGCCAGGACATAATTCTCCAGCACATAGAGCCGCTCGTCCACCGGAACCGCCAGCCCCGTTTTCAGATAGCGGAACATGCTCTCATAAGAAAAATTTTTCCGGACCGCATCAAGCGCCGCCCGAATCAGCTCCACCATGGGATTCCCCATGATAGTTTTCTTATAATCAATAAAAAACGGGATCCCGTTTTCCGAAAACTGGCGGACAATCTCCCTGGAATACGAAGGCAAATCGCCGGTCAGCACCGCAATATCGCGGTAGCGCAGGCCCTCTTCCCTGACCAGGCGGCAGATCTCCCCGCACACAAGCTCCACCTCCCGGCCAGGGGCCGCCGCCTGCCACAGAAAGAGGCTTTCGCGGCCCTCTCCCTGCCCATACTGCGCCGCATGGTACCGGAACAGCTCCCTCTCGATAAACTGGAGCTGCGGGCTCTCCCGGAACCTCCAGTACGGAACGCGGTCCAGAAACGTATCCTCCTCCCGGCCGCAGCCCGCCCCGGCCGCCAGATCGATGAGGCGGCAGACCGTATGGCGGCTCATGTGGAACAGCTCCTGCATGGAAGCCTCGCGGTAAGGATGATCGGCGGGATCCATGGTCACGGTCACCGTCACCCGCTTACAGTAGATAAGAAGCAGCTCCAGCACCTTATACTGCACCGGCGTAAAGCCCGTATAGCCGTCCAGTGTCACCACGCTGTTTTTGATAAGCGCCGAGCGCGGCAGCTCGCGCGCCAGGATCTCCAGAAGCTCCTCCTTGGCGATCATCCGCTCGCTTGTGTATTCCTTAAAGGCCCTGTACAGCGCATGCATATCCTGGAGCTTTCTCTTCAGCAGCGGGCTCGTCTCCTCCTGCGACAGCTCAAAGAGCCGTTCCCCGGTGAGGCCGTATTGGAAAAACTCGGACAGCATGGATTTCAGCTCCCCGATAAAGCCGATCTGATCCAGATGGCTCCCAAAGAGCTTCAAATCCTTCTTTACCCCGGCCGCCACCTTGCGCAGCACCATAGCCTTTCCCATATCGTCCAGAACCGCCAGCCGTTCCACTGCCAGCTCCTCAAAAATCCGCCACGCCAGCCGCTCAAAGCTCACGATATCAATGTTCATCACGCCGTGGCAGGGGTGAAGGGATACAATCTCCTTCTGCGTCTGCATCGTAAACTGCTCCGGGACAATGGCAAAAAAACGTCCCCCGGGCTCTCTTATGGACTCCTGTATGAGCTCCTCATAGAGATACCTCGTCTTTCCCGAACCGGAACCGCCGATCACAAACCGTAATGACATCTCTCACCCTCTCCTCCCCATGCATGCCGGAACACGCGTGTTAAAATACACAAAAACCGGAAGCCTGCCCATTTCCGCAGGTTTTCCGGTTTTTTGTTTCCATTTCGTTTAAGCGAGCTTCGCCTTAGCCAGCTCCGCCAGCTTTGCAAACCCGGCCGCGTCGCTGATCGCCATGTCGGATAAAACCTTGCGGTTCATCTCAACGCCGGCCAGCTTTAAGCCGTGCATCATCCTGCTGTAGGATAAGCCGTTGATACGGGCCGCGGCGTTGATACGGGCAATCCACAGACGGCGGAACTGCCTCTTTCTCTCCTTACGTCCTGCATAGGAGCTCGCCAGCGCCCTCATAACGGACTGCTTTGCCACCCTGTACTGTTTGGAACGCGCGCCTCTGTAGCCCTTTGCCAGCTTCAGCACCCGGTTATGTTTTTTTCTGGCGTTTAAACCGCCTTTTACTCTTGCCATATCTTATTTCCTCCTTCTTCCCAAATCCTATAAGTACGGTAAAATCTTCTTCATTACCTTGCTGTTTGTAGCGTCCGTAACAATGTCTTTCCTGAGATTTCTCTTTCTCTTCGAGGACTTCTTGGTTAAGATATGGGATTTGTAAGCTTTATTTCTTACTAATTTTCCGCTTCCTGTTTTCTTAAAGCGCTTAGCGGCCGCTCTGCTTGTTTTCATTTTAGGCATATTGATGTTTCCTCCTTCATATTGGTCTGTTGCGCAGCCGTCCAGCTCTTGCGGACAGCCGCTCTATTATAGCGTTTTGTCACACTAATCGAAAAGACAGGCTCTTTGCGAATAAACGGAACTCCCCGTCCTTCGTTACCGTTTTGCGCTTAGGAAAAGCACAAGGGTTCTGCCCTCTACCTTTGCAGGCTTATCAACCGTGGCAATATCGGACAGCTTTTCCGCAAAATCGTCAAGGATGTATTTCGTCTTGGACATATGAGCCATCTCGCGGCCCCGGAAACGAAGCGTCACCTTCACCTTGTTTCCCTTGGTGAGAAACTTCCTGGCATTATTCATCTTGGTGTTTAAATCATTCTCATCAATATTGGGCGAGAGGCGGACTTCCTTCACCTCGATCACCTTCTGCTTCTTCTTCGCTTCCTTCTCTTTTCGGGCCAGCTCGTACCGGTATTTACCATAATCAATGATCTTGCATACCGGCGGCTTCGCAGTCGGGGCGATCTTTACCAGATCAAGCTCTGCTGCCTTTGCCTTCTCATACGCTTCCCTTGCGGACATGATTCCAAGCTGTTCTCCATTCTCTCCAATCAGACGAACCTCCCTGTCGCGGATCTGTTCGTTAATCATTAATTCGCTAATAGCCGTACACCCCCATAAATTTGATTGATCTGTTCATACTCCCTGAGATAAACATACTGCCGCTCTTTGTATAACAAAAATAAGCGGACAGACTATCCGCTTATCATAACTGAACGCCCGAAAGGGACGCTTTCTTACGATATAAACCCATGGTCACTGCCTCGTGCCAGGGTGAGGTGGATAACCTGCTTTCCTGATTTGCCGCTCCTGACTTGGCGCGGCTTTTATAATATACTATATTGTGGGGGAAATGTCAAATGGTTTTTTAGTCTTTTTCAGTTGCTTTTTCAGTTTTCCCCGCCCCGTGAACTGTAACCAGTTTTCAGTTCTTCCAGCCGAGGGCAATCCAGCTATTCCTCAAACCATCCCCTGACGCGCCCGGACACTGCCGAAACCGCGGGGCCCAGGCAAAAACCGGTTACCAGCGTCGTCAGGCCCACGGCCGCGCCGAGCAAAAAGCCGATCGACAGTATTGACAGATCCCAGATCATACGGACATACCGGAATCCCAGCTTTCCCGCGCGGGCCGCGATGAGCTGAGGGATCGCGTCGTAGGGGGCGATTCCCAGATCAACCACCATATAGAAGGACACTGCAACCAGAAATAGGGCCATGCTGGCCGCAAACAGCGCCAGACGCATTGCCATCGATAATCCGTTTTCTGGTACAAATTCCCTGAAAACATACTGAAAAAAATCGGCGATATATCCCACGCCCGCCATATTTAAGACGGTTCCTATGCCGATTCGGGACAGATCGCAGCGAATCACAGGAACAAACATGAGGAGATTAAAAACCAACATGCATGTCCCAAACGATATGCCCGTCCAGTTGGACAGGCCTGTCCCAAAGGTGGAGCTGGGATCCGTCCCCAAGCCCACGATTTTAAACACAGCGATGCACATCCCCATAACCGTCAGGCTGATGATGAGCGCTGTGAGCCTTCTCCCCATGCGGGGACGTTTGAAATTTGCGGCAAATGCCTCCCTGTTCATATGTAATGAATATCCTTTCCCAATTAAAACGGTTCCGGCTTGCGGGCTATTCCCTGTTGTATAGCTAATGCGCTCCCGGAATCTCACAAAATCAGCCGTAAAGGCAGACGTGGAGGGACTCCGGGAGTACATCCCCAAAAAGGAGGCCGGCAGAACGGATCCTTCTTCTGCCGGCGTTCCCTTTATCCTATCTCGCGCGGAAGCTCGCGCATTCGGTCTGAACCGCCTCTGTGGCGTTTCCGCCTACAATGCCGATGTGCTCGGCGCTGCAGCGGCGCTCTTTATTGTATACACAATTCGTCGCCTCACATTCCACCTCCAGGCGGTTTTCCGGGGTCTTAAAGAGGTTGCGGAACATGTTTCCCTTCTTCTCATCATAGCTGCCGCAGCAGGTGTCGCACTTCTCCCTCGCGGCGTTGCCCTCAACCACAATCGTGTTCTTGCAGCAGCAATTCTCCGCGTTGTGTACGCATCCTGTTACATTACAATCCAGCTTTGTCATAATCTGATACCTCCTGACTGTTTTTTTCATTCACAAGAATCAGGATTAGTATGCGCGGCCGGTCTGATTTTATACATCAAAGGATTACGCGGCGTTACTCCGCCTTTTTCTCCACGGCGCGGATCTCTTTGCCGGCGATTTCTTTTTGAATCATGGAAATAAAATCGTTTACAGAGCTTGCGCCCTCGTCGCCTGCGAATCGGCTGCGGACGGCGACGGTCTTTGTCTCCTCCTCTTTCTGGCCCACGACCAGCATATAGGGGATCTTCTGCGTCTGCGCCTCGCGGATCTTGTAGCCGATCTTTTCCGAGCGCGTGTCGAGCTCCGCCCGGATGCCGGCCTCGTTTAACTGCTCAAGAACCTCTTTCGCGTAATCCGTATATTTGTCGGAAATCGGCAGCACCCTCGCCTGCACCGGGGCCAGCCAGGTCGGGAACGCGCCCGCAAAGTGCTCGATCAGGATGCCGATAAAGCGCTCAATGGAGCCAAAGGCCACGCGGTGGATCATGATGGGCTGATGCTTCTCGCCGTCCGCGCCCGTATATTCCAGCTCAAACCGCTGCGGGAGCTGGAAGTCGAGCTGGATCGTGCCGCACTGCCAGGTTCTGCCAATCGAATCCTCCAGATGGAAATCGATCTTGGGCCCGTAGAACGCGCCGTCGCCCTCATTGACCACATAGTCAAGCCCCAGCTCGTCAAGAGCCCCTCTAAGGCCCTCTGTGGCCATCTCCCAGTCCTCCTCGCTTCCCATGCTGTCCTCCGGCCGGGTGGAGAGCTCCACATGGTACTTAAAGCCAAACAGGGAATACACCTCGTTGATCAGGTGCGCGACTCCCTTGATCTCATCCTTAATCTGCTCCGGCATCATGAAAATATGCGCGTCGTCCTGTGTAAAGCAGCGCACCCGCATCAGGCCGTGAAGCTGTCCGGATTTTTCATGGCGGTGAACCAGCCCAAGCTCGCCGACCCGCATCGGCAGATCGCGGTAGGAACGCGGCTCAGAGGCATACACCAGGATCCCGCCCGGACAGTTCATGGGCTTGATCGCGTAGTCCTCCTCGTCAATCACGGTGGTGTACATGTTATTTTTATAATGCCCCCAGTGGCCGGACGTCTCCCACAGGCTCCGGTTTAAGATAACCGGCGTGGAGATCTCCACATAGCCCGCCTTTTTATGGATCTCCCTCCAGTAATCGAGGAGCGTGTTCTTAAGCGTCATGCCCTTGGGAAGGAAGAACGGGAAGCCCGGGCCGGCGTCGTGCATCATAAAGAGCCCTAATTCTTTGCCGAGCTTTCGGTGATCCCGCTTTTTCGCCTCCTCCATCATGGTGATATACGCCTCTAGGTCCTCTTTGGAGGCAAACGCGGCCGCGTAAATGCGGGTCAGCATCTTATTCTTCTCGCTGCCGCGCCAGTAAGCCCCGGCCAGGTTCATGATCTTAAAAGCCTTGCCCACGCCCTTTGTGCTCATCAGATGGGGCCCGGCGCACAGATCCGTAAATTCCCCCTGGCTGTAAAAGCTGATCTGGGCGTCCTCCGGCAGATCCTCAATGAGCTCCACCTTATACGGCTCCTCCTTTTCCCGCATAAACGCGATCGCTTCCTCCCTGGGCTTCGTAAAGCGCTCTAAAGGCAGGCCCTCCTTGATGATCTTCTTCATCTCCGCCTCGATCTTCGGCAGATCCTCCGCTGTCAGGGGAGAGGACGGATCCACGTCGTAGTAAAAGCCGTCTGCGATGGACGGGCCGATGGCCAGCTTCGTCTCCGGAAACAGGCGCTTCACCGCCTGCGCCATCACATGGCTGGCCGTATGGCGCAGCGCCGCCAGCCCCTTTTCGTCCTTTGCCGTTAAAATATTCACATGGCAGTCTTTGTCAACCACGGTGCGCAGATCCGCCGTCTCGCCGTCCACCTCGCCCAGGCACGCCATCCTTGCAAGGCCCTCGCTCACATCCTTTGCGATGTCGATGATCGGCACCGGGGCTGCATATTCCCGCACAGAGCCGTCTTTTAACGTAATCTTCATCTTCGTTTCTCCTTTATATTGATATGATGTGCAGCCGGGCTGGGAAACGCATTTTCCCAGCCCGGGCGCCCGTCAGCTTATGGCTGACATATTTCCTCCGGACGCCCGTGTGCATAAAAAATCCCCTGGCACGCATCGTCTGATGCAGGCCAGGGGACGGTATATGCCGCGGTTCCACCCCGTATTGCGCAGGCCGCTTCCCGGCCTGAACCTCTCTTGCTGATGATAACGGAATCACCGTTCCCGATTAAGGGACGCTCCGAGGTGGTCTTCGGACTCCGTCTGCTGTAACGCGCTTCCACCGTCTTGCGCCTCTCTCTGGACAGCTCCCGGAGCCTACTCGTCTCTTCAACGCGTTGGCTTATTGGTTTGATTATAGCATTCGGTTGAGGTTTGTCAAGAAGTTTTTGAATGAAAGCTACAGCGAAACAACCACGCTCTCCTTCGCGCACTCCGGAAGCGCGTCCTTATTCATGGACACGCTTAAGACGAACGTAATATGATGCTTCTTCCCAAGCGCCTCCAGCGTCTTATATGTCTCTTCCATGCTCTCGCCCTCAAGGCAGGCCAATTTGAGGAAACTGTCCAGGTACATCTGCTCCAGATCATGATCCTGGCAAATGATCCCGCAGATAAAGCCGATAAAGCCCTCGCTGCTGGTAATCGGGTACTCCTGCACGTTGATCAGACGAATCCGGTTATTTAACTCGTACATGTGCTTAGAGCTCTTGTCGAGATACACGATCGAACCCTTGGATTCCTTCACCGCCGTATTCGCCATATCCAGTAAATACTTTGTCTTTCCTTTTCCCTTTGCTCCTGAAATGATCTGAACCATAACAATCTCCTCCTTGGATTTTATTGAAGTTGTATAAAAAGTCAATTAATGTATAAATAATTATAGTATAAATCAGCCAAAAACGCAATCACAAATTCATGCTCTGTGACTTTTTTCATAAAAAATTCGACCAGATATCAGCCATTAATTGACAATTTTTGCAATAATATTCGACATATTGTCGTACAGAGCCGGCCGGCCGGCCGCTTTCATCACGATAGAAATATACTCATCGCCGGATGCGTCGGCGTTTCCCATCACCAGGCAGTTGCCGGCGGCCTGCGTGGTGCCGGTTTTTCCGCCCAGAACCGTAACGCCTTCCGGCGGCTGGCGGTCCCCCTTCTGATACCAGTTGCCCACGTTCCAGGTTTTGGAAACCGGGTTTCCTTCCGCGTCCGTGTAGCCGGCCGTGTAGGACTGGATCCCGATAATCTCGCGGAACAGCGGATACTTTAACGCCTCGTTAAACATCAGGTACAAGTCATAGGCCGTTGTATAGTGGTTCTCATCATGCAGGCCGCTGGGGTTCATGAAATGCGTCCCCGTCGCGCCCAGACGCCGCGCGCGTTCATTCATGCGCTCCGCGAAGGCTTCCACCGAGCCGGACATGTGTACCGCTATCGCATTGGCCGCGTCGTTTCCGGACGGCAGCATCAGTCCATAGAGCAGATCCATAAGCGTCAGACGATCCCCGGGCTTAATCCCGCACAGGGTGGCCCCTGCCTCCGTGATCACCGCGGCCTCCGTGACCGTCACCGTGTCCTCAAGGTTCCCCTCCTCGATCGCGATCAGGGCGGTCATGATCTTCGTGGTGCTGGCCGGATACATCTGCTCCAGCGCGTTCTTGCTGTAAATGACCTCCGCGCGGCTTATGTCAAACAGAGCGCCCGCCTCGGCCGATATGGACAGATCCGCCTCCGTATCGCCTGCCGGCACGCAGAGATGTTCCGCAAAGAACGGCAGGCAGGCAAGCTCCCCCTGCGCCTCTGACATGCCGTCCCGCTCCTCAAACGAATACGCCCCTTCAAGCTCCCCGCGACGCGATACGCCGCAGCCGGACAGAACCGCCGAGGCGGCGAGCACGGCGCAGAGGCCCTTTGTCACTCCCCGTTTCACCATCATTTGTAAATCTCCCGCCATTCCATATCGCCCCGGTCCAGCGCCTTAATCAGAAGCTCCGCCGTGGCCAGGTTGGTGGCCAGCGGAATATTGTGCATGTCGCACAGCTTCACCACGTCGTTGACGTCCGGCTCATGCGGCTTGGGGGCAAACGGATCCCGCAGGAAAATCAGAAGATCGATTTGGTTGTGTTCAATCTGGGAGCCAAGCTGCTGGCTCCCGCCCAAATGGCCCGGAAGGTACTTATGGACGGACAGGTTCGTAACCTCCTCAATCAGCCTGCCCGTCGTTCCGGTCGCATACAAGTCATGTTTGCTTAAAATCCCCCTGTAAGCAATGCAGAAATTCTGCATCAGCTTCTTTTTTGCGTCATGCGCAATCAACCCAATAAACATTGATATACCTGCCTCCTTAATGATTCATGCTTTTTCTCTGAAGTCCGACATTGAGGACAATCCCCATCCCGATAAACATGCTGAGCAAAGAACTGATGCCTGAGCTGATGAAAGGAAGCGGAAGTCCCGTGTTCGGAAAAACGCCGGTGGCCACGGCAATATTGGCAAAGCTCTGGAAGGCCAGAAGCGCCGCCATGCCGGAGCAGATGAGCTTTCCGGCCTCATCCTTTGCCCGGCCTGCCATCCACAGGCATTCATAAACCATCAGGGAATAAATGAGAATCACGGCCACACAGCCAATGAAGCCCAGCTCCTCTCCAACTACTGCAAAAATAAAATCCGTCTGTTCTTCGGAAAGGAAATTTCCATTTTTGACAGACGCAAGGGTGTTGTTAAAAAGCCCCTTTCCCTTGAGCTGCCCTGACCCGATTGCCATAATCGAGTTATCCTGCTGACGGTTTAAGTCAGCATACT
Organism: Otoolea muris; assembly: GCF_943193115.1. Classification (NCBI taxonomy): domain Bacteria; kingdom Bacillati; phylum Bacillota; class Clostridia; order Lachnospirales; family Lachnospiraceae; genus Otoolea; species Otoolea muris. The sequence goes on along the minus strand of NZ_CALPCY010000023.1, from coordinate 12,153 downwards.
GGCTGTCGCTGTGAAAGATCTTGGCCAGGATGCGCTTCGCCTGGTATTGCTCCAAAAACGGAACGATATCCAGCACAGCCAGGTAAAGGCAGAGAAGCGCAGCGGGAATCCCGGCCGCCAGTATGCCGAGAATCCAGCGGTAGCTAAGGCCCGCCATATAGATCATGCAGGCCAGCGTAAACGCAATCACAATCGTAGTGGACAAATTTGGCTGCATGTAAACCATCCCCAGGGGGACGGCCGCAAGGAGGGCGGCCGCCCCGATGATCAGGGGGTGGTTAATCTTCTCCCGGTTCCGGGAAAGGAACCAGGAAAAGACTACGATAAGCCCTATCTTAACAAACTCAGACGGCTGAATCTGAATCCCGAAAATCTTGAGCCATCTCGTCGCGCCCTTGGTGTGCTTGCCGATCAGGAGCACCGCAATAAGAAATCCCACGCAGCCCAGATAGATCAGGGCGCTGAATTTAAAATACCGGTGGTAGTCGATGAGCGACAGCACAAGGCAGGCCGCCAGAGCGACTAGAGCTCCCACAATCTGCTTCATCACCGTGGACGAATCGCGCCCGCTGGCGCTCCCGATTAAGAGAACGCCGAGGACGCTGAGCGCGAGCATATACAGGATTATGCGGAAATTGTAATTTTTGAAGTTATACTCGAATATCATTCTGTAAACAGCCCCTTACTTCCGTAAATCACGAATCGGTATACTGGCATAGAGCGCGGGCAGCTTTCCCTTATAGCCGTCGGATGCGTTTCGCAGGACGCATACCGTCAGATCGCCCGCGTCGATCTCCACATAGCGGGACAGCGTGTGGAGAAAATCGTTCCGGATCATCTCCAGAAGCTCCGGCGAGCAGCCCGCCCGGTCCGAAACCAGCAAAAATTTCAGCCTCTGGCGGGCGATCTCGCCGGAATTTTTCCTGGTGAATATCTCTGCAATATGAATCATAGGGCCGCCTCCTTACGCCCGCTTCAGGAGGCATGTGATTTTCGACCAAATGTTCCGGCTGTTATCCAGGTTCATAAACGGCACTGATTCGCCCAGTATCCGCTTGCAGATGTTTAAGTACGCCTCCCCGGCGCAGCCGTTCATCCCCACCAGAGGTTCTCCCTGGTTGGTGGAAATGACGATGTCCTCGTCATCCGGGACGGTTCCAAGGATCGGGACGGACAGAATATCCATCACGTCATCCACGGACATCATGTCCCCGCGCCGCACCATATCCATGCGGATCCGGTTGATGATAAGCTCCTTTGTCCTTACGTCCTCCGCTTCCAGAAGGCCGATGATGCGGTCTGCGTCCCGGATGGCCGAAACCTCCGGCGTTGTAACGATAATTGCCCGGTCCGCCCCCGCAATCGCGTTGCGGAATCCCTGCTCGATGCCGGCCGGGCAGTCTAACAGTATGTAATCAAAATCTTCTCTTAAGTAGTCTACCAGTTTGATCATCTGTCCAGGGCTCACGGACGACTTGTCCCGCGTCTGGGCAGAGGGCAGTAAAAACAGGTCAGGATATCTTTTGTCTCTAATGAGCGCCTGCTTCATACGACAGTTCCCTTCTATGACGTCCACCAGATTGTAGACAATCCGGTTCTCCAGGCCCATCACCACATCGAGATTGCGCAGCCCGATATCCGTATCAATCAGAACCACACGCTTTCCCAGCATGGCAAGGCCCGTTCCGACATTCGCAGAAGTGGTTGTCTTGCCGACGCCTCCTTTTCCGGAAGTAACAACAATGACTTCACTCATATGAACATCCTCCTGTATTCAGTTTGCCGCGTTCCGGCCTTTATTCCCGCGAGCAACGAGCCAAGTGGGCATGCTTGCATGCACATTTGGCGACTGCCGCGAGGGTCAAATACCCCGCTGCTCTGCAGCGCTGCAAGTTTGACGCCCCGTTGCTTGCAGCGGGGTTGTTGACTGCCAGGCATAACCGCCGGCCGGCCCACAACATAAGTCTACCCTATTATTCTACTCTAAAACCGGAAATAATTCCAGCATTAAATGTAATTTATATAAAATTTATATAAAATTAAAGTAATTAAAAAAACTTTTTTTAATGGTCTCCACGCGGATCCCGTTTTCTGAGACGGAGGCGATCATGGCCCCGCGCCCAAGACGCTTTCCCTTATCTCCTCCCCCGAGGGTGCAGGAGGCGATCGTAAGCTGTAAGGGAGACATCCCAAAGGCCGCCACCACGGCGTCCCGGTTTCCCGCCGCCCCGGCGTGGACCGTGCCCCCCAAAAGCCCGAGGACAATGATATTGCCCTTTGCCGTCACGCGCGCGCCGTGGTGGACGTCCCCGATCACCACGATGCTCGCCTCGGACTCGATCACGTCGCCGCGGTTTAAGCTGCCCCTGTAAAACTGCCCGGTCCGGCCTGAAAGCTCCATCAGGCGTTCGGTCAGCGCCTTTTCGCAGCGGGCGATCCGGTTCGCGTCCGTGTCCAGGAGGCAGAGGATCTCAAGCTGCGAGTTTGCCGTAATAGCGTCCACCACCTTAAGCTCCTCCACCGGGGTCAGCTCCCTCCCCTCCAGTGTCAGCGTCATCTGGGCCGAGCCCCAGAAGCGGGCGCTCTCCCTGAATTTTTTTCCTATATCTTCAATCAATTCCTCAAACGGCAGCTCCGGGCTCAAAATCACCGTCATCCCTGCCTTGCTGCCCTTGATCACAACTGAACTGCGCATGAAATCATCCCCTTTTAGTCTCCGTTCATCCGCTCATTGGACGAATCGAGCGCTCCGGAGGCCATAATATCGTCCAGCGTCGTGTACCCGTAATAATAGCGGTACACATGCCTTGCCACCCGGGCCGCATTTGCGGAGGTATATCCGTTCGGAATATTGACCGTGACCACGATCTCCGGGTTCTCATACGGCGCAAAGGAGATAAAGAACGCATGGTTGCCCCTCTTCTCCGACTCCTGCGCCGTCCCTGTCTTTCCAGCAATGTGGATGTCCAGATTTGAAAAAATACTGCTGTTTGTGATAACCTGGCGCATCCCCTGATGCACGGCGTCCCAAGTATCCTGGCTGATCGAAAGGCTCTCGTGGATCTTTGGCTTATAGTCCTCCACCAGGTTCCCCTGTGAATCGGTCTCCTTGTCGATCAGGCTCAAATCAAACACCGTCCCGCGGTTTGCCAGAGCCGTCACATAGCGCGCGAGCTGCACATTGGCAAACTGGTGCGTGCCCTGTCCCATGGAGGAGCGCTCGGGATCCGTATTGCTGATCTCCGGCGCGGACTCCGAGATCTCGATACCCGAAGTCTCGCCAAGGCCGAACAGGGTCGCATATTTGCGAAGCTGCGCCAGGCCCTTTTCCGTGCTGTATGTCCCGTCCGCCTCCAGGGAGAGCCGGTGGGCCGCCTCGGAGAAGAAATAGTTGCAGGAATTTTCCAGCCCTCCGACCACATTCAGCGGCCCGTGAAAGCCCGGGTACTTCCAGCAGCGGATGGGATTGCTGACCTCTTCGTAAATACCCGTGCAGGTGATCGGCTCCTCAAGGCTTATCACGCCCTCCTCAAGACTTGCAATGGCTGTAATCGGTTTAAATGTCGATCCGGGCGCTTTTAAGGTCTGCGTCGCGTTATTCCGAAGCGGCAGCGACTGATCCGCGTTCAGCCTGGCAAAATATTCGCTGTCCGAGATCCGGTTATTGTCATAGCTCGGGTAGGTCACAAGCGCCAGCGCCTCCCCGTTGCGCACATCGGTCACCACGCAGCTCGCCGTACACGGATCCAGGGCGAGCTGGGCCGGCGTGAGCTCAATATTGCGTATCTTTCCTATCAGGAAACCATACGCCGTATTCTCATCCCCCGCCTCAAGGGCCCGCACCTCGGCCTCATCATAGGCCAGCACGTTCTGCGCATACAGAGCCAGGCAGAGCTCCTGCCCCGTCACGGTATTATTGTTGATTAGATACCTGTAAATCCGCTTGGTAAACTCCGTATCTTCCCGGAGGAGGTCAAAGCAGAAATCCACCAGGGCTGTAAACACATCGTCCGCGTTGGAATAGCGGCTCTCGATATTCAGCTTTGTGGTATCGATCCAGTTGCTGGCAATCCCATAATATAAATAGTCATGCAGGCTCATCTGCCCCTCGCGCCAGGCCGCGTACTCCGCGCTTCCCGTATCAATGGCGTCGCGCAGGACGACCCCCGCCTCGTCTCCGGACAGGCAGGCGTAAATATACTGCATGTACGAGCGCATCTCCTCAGACAGGCTCTCCATGGGCAGCGCGTGCTCTGATAAAAGCTCGCCGCGGATCTCATTTTCAATGCGCACCCGCGCGTCCGCATACTTCTGGTTGATCCGGCGCTCCACATCCGAAGCCTCATCCGAGGCAAAGGACTCAAGCGACAGCACGTTATTGTTGATGAGCTGAAAATAGGCGTCCTTTACAGGAATCCGGATCGTGGAAGAATCGCGGTAAGTGATCTGATCCGCCTCCATGTTGACAATGGTATTGACCAGCACGCCCGCGAGCTGCCGCTCCAGGATATGATAAATGCCCTTCTGCAGGTTCAGATCCAGGGTCAGCCAGATGTCATTGCCGGCCTCGGGCGGCACCTCGTTTTCAATGCTTAAGATACGCCCCACATTGTCCACATACGCGGTCTGGGAGCCCTTTTTGCCCTTTAAATTCAGCTCCATGGAGGACTCGATCCCGGTCCGCCCCACGATGTCATTGAGCTCGTAATCATCATTGATTTTCTTCAATTCCTCCAGCCGCTCGGCCGTTACCTTGCCCGTATAGCCAAGGATCGGGGCAAAGTACAGGCTGTCATTGTAGACGCGGATCGTCGTCTCCTCAATATCCACGCCCGGAAGCGCCGCCGCGTGCTCCAGGATATCCGCCACCGTCTCGTCGCTGATATTGGAGGCAATGACCGTCGTCTCGTACTTCTGGAAGGCGGTGAAACGCATCGTGTAGCGGATATTCACCATGGCCAGCGCCAGCGGATCCGGCACGTCCGCCGTCTCCCCGGCCCGGTTTTTTGTCTCCCCCAGGCTGTATGTCTCCTTCAGCTCCTCAAACAGCTCCCGGGCCGTGACGTCCGAGGGGTACTTCCCATCCTCGCCGTCCAGCTCGTCCACGCTCTTTAAGCCGTAGTAATCCCGCAGAAAGCGCTTCTTCGCCGCCTGTGTTTTGGCTGTAAATCGAATCTCTCCGTCGCGGTCGATCGACAGCTCCAGGCTGCCCTGCACCGTCTCCCCGTGCCGGTCCAAAATCGAGACCAGCTCATACAGCATGGTATTCCAGTCCGAGTCCCTGCGAAGCGCGCCGATATCCTGGATGGCGACCGTGTAGGCCAGCTCATTGTACGCCAGGACATTCCCGTTGCGGTCGTAGATATTCCCCCGGGTGCTGGCCGTCTTAATCACCTTCTCGGCCAGCGCGATGTACGCGTCCTGATACGTCTCCCCCTCCATAATTTGTAAGCGGAACAGCCGCGCCACCAGCGTGCAGGACATAGCAAAAAACAGCACGCCAAGGACAAACAGCCGTGATGTTATGATCTTATGAAACAGCTCTTTTATATATTCTTTCAGGTCTTCAAACAAGATTCGAGTCTCTCCTTTGCTCCCATTCCCTGAGCTTGCGGTGAATAAATAAAAGGAATGAATAACACACCAGCGTCGTCACCGTTGTGAAAATCATCTCCGGAAGGATGATCTTCAGGAAATAATGCCCGAAATTCAGCCGGTTCCGGATCAGGAAACGGAAAATGTAGATATACAGGTTATAAGCCAGATCATTTACAATACTTAAAACCAGCGGCAGCGTAATATAATCCTCATAATAATATTTCGTGCAGATCCCGTTTACATACCCCATGTTTACGAAAAACAGGGTGTAAAAGCCAAAGGGCCCGCTGTAAAAGAGATCCATGAGAAGTCCGGCGATGAAGCCGTACAGCATCCCCAGCTCCTTTCCCTCAATAAACGCGCAGATGAACGTCAGGGTGAGAAGCAGGTTCGGCGCTGCGGAAAGGAAGGCAATCTGCGGGAATACGCAGATCTGGATGGTAAAGGCCAGAACCATCAGGCCAATGTTAATCAGAATTTTCCGCATGCCCGTCTCTCCTGTTTTTAAGCTGTGTAATCACCAGCACCTCCTGGAGGTTGTCAAACCTCGCCGCCGGGATGATATAGCCTGATTTAGTGACATTATTCGCGTCCGTGGACAGCTCTGAGGCGTAGCCGATCAGAATGCCGGGCAAGAACACATCGCTGATGTTGGAGGTGACGATCTTGTCGCCGTCCTGGATATCCGCGTCCTTTTTTATGTGGTCAAGCCCGATGCGGCCCTGCTCATACAGCGTCAGATCCCCGGACACATTGCACGTGTCCCCGGAGCGCAGCGACATGCCGCTGACATTGCTGTCATCGTCGATAATCGTGCGGACCGTGGCGTAATTGGCCCCCACGTCGATGACGATGCCCACCAGGCCGCCGTCGGCCATGACGTTCATGTCAACCATGATGCCGTCCGCCGAGCCCTTGTTGATGCGGAACACCTGGAACCAGTTGCCCGAATCCCTGGCAATGATGCGGGCCGCCACCTTCTCATACTGCATGTATTCCTGATCCAGCCCGAACAGCTCCCGAAGCCTTGCAAGCTCATACACCTCGGCCTGCAGGCGCGTGTTCTCCTCCGTGAGCTGGCTGACACGCGCCGTGAGGACCTCGTTTTCCTCCTGCGCCGCCTTAAGGGATGAAAAATCCCGGATGTAATTGTAAATACTGGCCCCGACCGCATTGACCCCTGACTGGAGCGGGACGAGCGCATAGCCGACCCCGACGCGCAGCGGCGCGAGAAAGCTGCTGCTAAACGACGTAACCCCAATCAGCAGGATGCAAAAAACGGACAGCCCTGCCAGGATATATTTGCTGTTTTTCATTCTATAGTATTCCCCGTTCCTTAAAACTGAAATAGGTCTGATTCCCAATAATAATGTGATCTAAAAGACGGATTCCCAGAAGGGCCCCCGCCTCCTTCATCTGCGCCGTCATCCTCTGATCCTCCCGGCTGGGGGACGGATCGCCGCTCGGGTGGTTGTGGATCAGGATCACACTGACCGCATGATACCGCACCGCTTCAATAAAAATCTCCCTTGGAGACGCCACGGATAAGTTCACTGTCCCCCGAAAGATCAGCGAATCGCGGATCAGCGTGTTCTTCGTGTTCAGCATCATCAGGCGCAGCTCCTCCTGTTCCATATGACGCATGTCCTCCATATAGTAGCCCGCAATCCGCGCCGGATCCGTAAAAGCCGGCACATTGTCCCGCGCCACGGACTTCCAGATGCGCCTCGACAGCTCGCCCACGCACAAAAGCTCAATCCCCTTTACCCGTCCGATGCCGCGAAGCTCCATCAGCTCCGGCAGGGATAAATGCATCAGGCCCAAAAGGCCCTCCGGCTGGCACTGCGTCAGAAGCCGCTTTGCAAGCTCCAGGGAGTTCTCCCCCCTGGTCCCGGTCCGCAGCATCACTGCCAGAAGCTCCGCGTCCGTTAAAGCCTCCGGCCCCTGCGCGGCGCATTTCTCATAGGGTCTGTCCTCGTTTGGCAGCTCCTTTATCTTACGTCGTTCCATCTGACCTCCTCACCGGCGGCCCGATGTGGGCCCCGCCGCTCTGAACGCGCCTCTCCAAGTACGTTTTGAGAAGGAAAATCTGTGGAAATCATCGTTTTTGACCGATTCCATATCCATATGCGCCGCGCCTTTAAAAGACGCGGTATACCAGGATCGCGACCAGCACCCCGATGATACTGGCCATGGTAATCCGGATCGTCAGCCCAAAGGTGATGACCAGAATCCCGAAATCCAGCTTCAGCGGATCCGTCAGCCCGAACGTCTCCCCGAAGTTCAGCCACGACAGCCACGGAATACCGGACGCAAGGCTGCCAAGGAAACCGCCAAGCACGATGCCTGTCAGTAAAAACAGCAGCAAAATCCAGAAATTCTTTTCTCTGCCCATGATCGGTTCCTCTCTTTCCGCGCCGTTTCCAGGCGGGGCTTTCACAATTCGCCCTTATCTCCGCACAATCTTCGCCAGCCCTGCATCAACCATCTTCTGCAGCGACATCAGAATCCCCAGCTTTGCATGATGCCACGTCAGGCCGCCCTGGAAATAGACGTTGTAGGGCTCTTTGATCGGGCCGTCGGCTGACAGCTCGATGGATGAGCCCTGCACAAAGGCCCCGGCGGCCATGATCACCGGCGAATCGTAGCCCGGCATATCCCATGCCTCCGGCGTGACGAAGCTGTCCACCGGGGCGGCGGCCTGGATGCCCTGGCAGAACGCGGCCACGCCCTCCGGGCTTTTCAGCGTGACGGCCTGGATGATGTCGTGGCGGCTCTCCTGTCCATTTGGCATCACGGGAAATCCGAGGCGTTCATATACATTTGCGGCGAAAATCGCGCCCTTCAAAGCCCCGGCCACGACGGCGGGCGCCATAAAGAGGCCCTGGAACAGGGACTGGTTGACCCCAAGGCTGGCCCCTACCTCGCGCCCTAAGCCGGGCGAGCCCAGGCGGAACGCGGCGTTTTCTACACATGCCTTTGTCCCCGCGATATAGCCGCCGATCGGGGCCAGGCCGCCGCCGGGATTCTTGATCAGGGAGCCCACGGTCATATCCGCCCCCACATCGCCCGGCTCGATGGCTTCCACAAATTCTCCGTAGCAGTTGTCTACCATACAGATCACATCCGGCTTGATGGACTTGATGAAGGATATGAGCCCGCCGATCCGCTCCACGGACAGGGTCGGGCGGGAGGCGTAGCCTTTCGAGCGCTGGATCGTCGCCAGCTTTGTACGGGGATTGATTGCGCGCCGGATCCCCTCATAGTCAAAGCCCCCGTCCTCCAGAAGATCCGCCTGGCGGTACGTGATGCCGTATTCCTTCAGGGAACCGTTTGACTCCCGGATGCCGATTACCTCCTCCAGCGTGTCGTACGGCTTTCCCACAGGGGAAAGAAGCTCGTCCCCCGGCCGCAGGTTTCCGGCCAGGGCTGTGTAGAGCGCGTGCGTCCCGCACACAATCTGCGGGCGCACCAGCGCGTCCTCTGTGTGGAATACGTCCGCATAGACGCGTTCCAGCGCGCCGCGGCCGAGATCATTGTAGCCGTAGCCTGTGGTTCCTGCAAAATGGATGTCGCTGATCCGGTTTTTCTGCATAGCGGCAATGACCTTGAGCTGGTTATACTCCGCTGTCCCGTCGATCGCCTCAAAGCGCTCCTTTAACGAGCGCTCTATCTCCTCTCCAAAGGCCAGCGTCTCGCGGCTGATCCCAAGATTTTCATATATCTGTCCCAGTTGTTCTGATTTTGACATGCCCTTTATCTCCTTATGTACAGGAAAAGCAGGCCGCCCGGCCGCTCTTCCACTGTTTCGGTATGCATTCTATGGCAACCGCCCAGCCGGGGCGAACCGCTGTATTTTGCGTTCTATTTACCATACCATTATATGTAAGGAAATTCAAGGAAATTTTTTATAAACTGCCATTATCGTTTTCAATCCTGCCGCAGCTTTTTGGACAAACCTGAACGGCCGTATGCCTGCGGACACTACACTTTCGTGCGATCCAGCGCAGCAGGCGCGCAGACCGGTCTGAACGGCTGCATCCTGTCCACAACCTGCGCAAATAACATCAAGGCTATGGGACAGCTTCACCACTACTAGTACACCGTTTTCTTAATCCTTATTCACACTCACCATCTGCCTCCAGGAAATGATCAGGGAGATGGCGGCAACAGCCGCATACGCTGCGATACGCAGCCGTTTCCATTTTGCAAACAGTTTTGGGAAATGAGCGCACAGCAAAAACAGATATCCCGCAAATACCAGCGCATATGTAAGATGGGCGCGGATGGGCTGCGCCATTCCCGTAAGAAGCGTAATCGCTACGGGCAGGACAAACAGCGCCAGAAGGGCAAAGATACCATACAGCAGACCATTTCTCCTTTCCCTCACCCCGCGGCCAAGAATCAAAAGCGAAACAGCGGCGGCCCCGACAAAGAATGCGGAGAAAAACAGCGGCAGTTCCGCCTGATACCGGTATTTGTAAACATACAGACCCCCCCCCTGCCTTTCCTGAATCATTGTTTTTGTCAATTTTTTCCTTAAAGAATTGTACCATAAACGGAAACGGGATTCAAGGTGCAGCAGAAAATGGGGTATATTTTCATATGTGCCGGTTCCGATGGGAAGACGCAGGACACGCAGGGATAGTTCGTATTCTCCGTACCCTTCAGCCGGGAAACAGGCAAAAGCTACCTTTTGACAGATGCGCCGATACTGGCCTGCTGCAAGGATGGTATCCATAACAAACAACAGGCAAAACCGGCCCTTTCGGTTTGTCCCGCCTTAACTTCCTACCATATGTTAAAACTGCTCTCCTGCAGCAGAGCAAAACAGGAATTTATCAATCTCTTTTCATATACAGTAATGGAAATGGATTGCCTTGTTCATCTAATTCTGTTCGTTTATAAACTTCAAATCCCATGTGTTCATAAAAGCCTTTTGCAAGAGGATTTTGTTCATTGACTGCAAGTTCCTTTACCGAATAATTTTCAATGCCATACTGCAGTAATTGTTTCCCAAATCCTTGCCCTCTGCATTCATTTGAGATAAACAGCATCTCAAGCATTTTATCTGCAACTCCCATGAAGCCCATTGGATTCCCGATTTCATTCTCTGCTGCCACCAAAATAGGAACGCTATTTAAGGCTTGTGGAACATACTGCTTAATACTGCTTATCTCATCATCTGATAAAAACAGATGAGTAGCTTTCACAGCACTCTCCCATACTTTTAATAATTGTTCAACTAATACGGAAGTTCTGTCTTTTATCTCTATAATTTTCATACTCTTTACCTATAATGTACTCTCGGAATCTCTCTGCGCCTGCTTTTGCGGCTGATTTTCCGCCAGATGCACCCAAATTTAATCAACGTACGCTCCACGTACGCCTCATAAATTTGTGCACATCTGACAAAAAATCATCTCACAAAATCAGGCACAGCGAGATTCCGAGAGTACATTATATAAATCTATTTTTGTTTAAAATAATCAGCTCTGCAATTTTTTCAACCATCCTTTCTTTGATTGTACGTATTTAACGAATGAATGTAAATTCTTTTCTGAGCACACGCCACGAAAAACCGAATATCGAAACCAAAAGCCGCGCAGCAACTGACGAACCATCATCTACCGCGCGGCTTTTTTGTTATATATCGCTTTGCCCTGGATCCTTTTGACCGACCGCCGTTACAAAGGCATATCGCCGGAAGTCAAAGTGCCGTATGGCCTGCTGCATGACCGCATGAGGCTGTCTGCCCGCAATGGCTGGCTGGACGACAACGGGCGGGTTCCTCTACTTCACCCCGGAGGAAGCCATGACCATGCTGGACTGCGGCAAGGACAAACCTGAAAACAAAAAAAGCTGAAAGCTCCATATCACTTCGGCTTTCAACTTAAATATTCAACAGGGGAAGAGGGATTCGAACCCCCATTAACGGTTTTGGAGACCGTTGCTCTGCCATTGAACTATTCCCCTAAATCAGCTCACTCAGATATAATACCACATGACTGTGGAACTGTCAATTATTTTTTACAATTTGGAATCAGTAAAAATGAGATAAAATAATGGTTGACTTTTCCAGTACAATTGCGGTATAATAAAAATAATTTCATATAATCTGTTTATCTGTTACATTTATATCATTTCACTTTCTTAAATAAGGTAATATGTTTCTGGACAAGACTCTCCGCCATTGCTATAATATGACCAAGGAGGAATTTTTATGGGTGAAAAAGAATTTCTAGCGACATTGTCTGAACTGCTTGACAAAAAGATCGATGTCATAGTCACGGAAAAGATCCCGGCAGTTTTAGAGGAAGCACTTGAATATTCTCTGCTTCCCAAACTTAACATAATATTAGATGCTAAGCTTGAAGCCAGATTCGCAGAACAAAATGCTAAATTTGAAGCCAGATTTGCCCAAATCGAAGCCAAATTTGCTCAAATCGATGACAGGTTTGCCCAAATCGATGACAGGTTTGCCCAAATCGAAGCCAAATTTGCTCAAATCGATGACAGGTTTGCCCAAATCGATGACAGGTTTGCCCAAATCGA
>NZ_CALPCY010000022.1:0-79773 GCF_943193115.1 Otoolea muris | reverse complement strand
CCGGTGGTATTCTGCGCCGGCACGAACCATTTTGACGGGACGAGGATGGAATTTAAAGGGAGGTACATGGCGGATACAGTGGACGGGATCCCGTTTGTATTTATAAAGACGCCGGCCTATAAGGGGAACGGCGGGAGACGGGTGTGGAACTGGGTGTGCTTCTACCTGGGGCTGTTCCGGGCATACCGGCCGCTTATGCGGAAGTTCGGGAGGCCGGATGTGATCCTGGCATCGAGCGTCCACCCGCTGACCATGGTTGCCGGGGTACAGATTGCGAAGCGGCTGGGGATCCCCTGCATCTGCGAGGTGAGGGACCTGTGGCCAGAGGCCATTTTCCAGGCGGGGATGGCAGGGGAAGACAGTTTCCTGGGGAAGGCGCTCATCCGGGGGGAGCGCTGGATATACCGGAATGCGGACGCCATGGTTTTTACCAAGGAAGGCGATACGGATTATTTGAGGGAAAGGGGATGGCTCACAGAACAGGGCGGGGACATCGACCTCAGGAAATGCTTTTATATCAACAACGGGATTGACCTGCAGGAATACGTAAAACAGATCCGGGAAATGCGGCCGGGGGATGCGGACCCCGGCCCGGACGCGTTCCGTGTGACGTATGTGGGGACGCTGCGGAAGGTGAACCACCTGGAGCTGCTGATCCGGGCGGCCGCGCTTTTGAAAGAGGAGACAGACATTGAATTCCTCATTTACGGGGCCGGGGAGGAGGAGGAAGACTTAAAGCGCATGGTTCAGGAAAACGGCCTGGCGCGGGTGCATATGAAGGGATATGTAAACGGTCAGTTTGTGCCGTATATCCTGAGCCGTTCCTCGGTCAATATATTGAATTATTCACAAAATATGTACAACTGGAGCCGGGGGAACAGCTCAAGGAAGCTGTTTGAATACATGGCCTCCGGGAAGCCCATTATCTCAACGGTTTCCATGAACTATTCGCCCATTGAAAAGTACCGCTGCGGGATATCGATGGGGAGCGGGAGCGCGGAGGAGCTGGCGGCCTGCATCCGGAAGATAAAGGGAATGGGAAATGAGGAGCGGGAGCGGATGGGCCGGAATGCGCGGGCCGGGGCGGAGGATTTTGACGCGCCGGTTCTGACGGCGAAGCTCGCGGATGTGATTGGGTATGCGCAGAGGGAGTGGGAGAGGAAAAAAGGAAAGAAAGGGCGAAAAGGGGTGGAGGGGAGGAATGAGATGAAGAAGCGGAAAAAGATGAAAAAGCAGAAAGAGATGGAAGAGCGGTGAGGCCGGCCCGTGGAATGTGCGGCAGACGGAAGGGATATGCGGGGCGGCCTGTTAAAAAGGAGCGGGTCAGCCCGCGCCGTGCGCCCGGGGCGCCCAGGGCCGGACTGGGCCTGTATATCCATACGCTTTGCTATTTAAAACCGGGGCAGGTCGCAAACCGGATCCGGAGGCGGGTGTTCCCGGCAAAAAGGAAGCTTTACGTATGCAGGCAGACGGATGAAGCTGTGCGGGCCTGCATACGGGAGCTGGACGGGGATCCGGCGTATACGGGCCGTTTTAATCCCAGGGAGATACTTGAAGGAAGGCTGCGCCTGCTGCATCAGACGTTCCCGTTTCCCCAAAAGACCTGGAAGGCGGAAGGGGCGACGCGCCTGTGGAATTTTAACCTGCACTATTTTGAGTACGGGATCGCCCTGGCGCTGGCATACCAAAGGGAAGGAAAAAACGCGTATAAGGATGCGGCGGCCGGGCTGATCGATCGCTGGATTGACTGCGTGGAAGACGGGGACGGGTGGCATCCCTACACGGTTTCCGTGCGTCTGCCAAACTGGAAGGTTATCTATGAGATCCTGGGCGAACGGCCCCCGGAAAAGGTATTAAACAGCATGTACAGCCAGTACCGTTACCTGATAAAGGCGCAGGAAACGCACCTGCTCGGGAACCACTATTTTGAGAACCTGAAAACACTGGTGATTTTCAGCCTGTATTTTAAAGAAATGGATCCGTTCCGAATTTTCTGGAAAAAGCTGAAAACAGAAATCCGGGAGCAGATCCTGTCAGACGGGATCCATTTTGAGAGAAGCATGATGTACCACAAGATCATAATGGAGGATATCCTGCGGGTCAGGGAGGCGCTTATGAGCGGGGGCATGCCCGGGGAAGCGGCGTCCCTGGATGAAACGCTGGGCCGGATGGGCGGGGCGCTATATTCGCTGGAAAGCGGGATGGGGCGGACGCCTCTTTTTAATGACGCGGGAGATAATGTCGCCAAAAGCGGCCGGGCGCTCCTGGCGGCCCTTAAGCGGGCGGGGATTGATTATATGAAGGTTGATTATGCGAAAGCAGGCGGATTCTTTGATTTCCCGGAAGCGGGGTATTATAAGCGTTTTGCGGGCGGCCTCTGCGTGATCCTGGACTGCGGGAAGATGGGGCCGGGGTACCTGACCGGGCACGGGCACTGCGACGCGCTGAGCTTTGAGCTGTCCGCGTACGGGATACCGGTGCTGGTCAATTCCGGCACATACCAGTACCAGGACCGGCTGCGGCCGTTCTTCAGGAGCGCGCGGGCGCACAATACGGTGGAGATCGCGGGCAGGGAGCAGTCGGAGATCTGGGGCGAGCACCGGACCGGGCGGAGGCTTGGGTCTACGGCGTGCGCCAGGGTGGACGGCGGATGGATCGGCTCGTATGAGACGTATGAGGGATACCGTCACCGGCGGCTTCTGCGGATGAGGGAGACAGAAGAGGGGACGGAGCTTGTGGTTGAAGATGCGGTTCATGGGCCGGCGGGGGAGAGCGCCTCGGCCTTTTTCCATCTCGCGCCCGGATTTTCGTGGGAGATGCGGGACGGGGGATGGAGGATCGTGGGAGACGCGCGGGCGAATGCAAAGGATATAGAGGCGCAGGTAACGGTAAAGACGGAAAAAGTCGGGGAACATGCGGATGTGCTCATCCACCAAAGCGGGGACATCTGCGCTTATGCGCCGGAGTTTGGGAAACGGATGAAAAAGCAGGTGATGGAGGTACGGTTTAAGCTGGACAAGGGGGTGGGCGCGTGCGGGGTGAAAATGGTATTCCGGCGGTGGGAAGCATACGCAGCAAAATGAGACAACAGAGATAAATGACAGTAATACAGGAGCGGGAAAATGGTTAATGTAATTGGACTTGGATATATAGGTCTGCCCACGGCGCTTATGCTGGCGTCGCATGGGATCAAAGTGGTGGGCACGGATTACAATGAAAAACTGGTTGAAACGCTGAATAAAGGGCAAACAACCTTCAAAGAACAGGGGCTTGACAGGCTTTTTCAGAACGCTTTGGACGCGGGAATTCAGTTCACCACAGAATATCAGGCTACGGATATGTATATTGTCTCTGTACCAACTCCGTACGATAAATTCAGCAAAAAGGTAGATGCCGCATACGTTGTGGAGGCTGTGAAGGAGGTGCTGAAAAAGGCGCGGGAGGGCGCTGTGCTTGTGATTGAATCGACGGTTTCGCCGGGAACCATTGAACGGTTTGTAAGGCCGGAAGTTGAGGCGAGCGGACAAAAGACAGGAAAAGACATCCATCTTGTTCATGCGCCGGAGCGCATCATACCGGGAAATATGGTATATGAGCTGATACACAACAACCGGACAATCGGCGCAGACGACCGGGAAACAGGGGAGAAAGTGAAGAGGCTGTACGCCTCTTTTTGCATGGGAGAAATTGTGGTAACGGATATCCGAACCGCTGAGATGACCAAGGTAGTGGAAAATACATACCGGGCGGTGAATATTGCGTTTGCCAATGAGCTGGCGAAGATCTGCAGGCATGACAATATGGATGTGTATGAGATCATCCGTATCTGTAATATGCATCCGCGCGTGAATATCCTTCACCCGGGGCCGGGAGTAGGCGGGCACTGTATCTCTGTGGATCCATGGTTTTTAGTGGGCGATTATCCGTCCCTGGCAAAAGTGATCGATGAGTCGATGAAGACAAACGATGCCATGCCGGCCTTTGTGCTGCACCGGATTTATGACATCATGAAGGAAAAGAAGATGGATGATTTATCCAGAGTGGGGTTGTATGGATTAACCTACAAGGAAAATGTGGACGACTGCCGGGAATCGCCGACGCTCCAGCTTCTGGAGTCGCAGGAAAAGCATTTGGGAAGCCCACTGAAAGTCTATGATCCTATGGTGGGGGATGATATAGTTCCAAACCAATACCATGATCTGGACGAGTTCCTGGATTCGGTCGATCTGGTGATTATCATGGTCGCCCATGATGAAATCAGGAAGCATATGGATAAGCTGGAGCGAAAGGTGGTTCTGGATACGCAGAATATTTTCGGAAAGGCGTGTTATCACCTGTGACAGAGGGGGCTATGGCAATGAATAAGATGAATGCAGTGAATAAATATCGGGTGGAGAGGTGGCTTTATCTGCATCACTGTGAAACTCTGGCGTGGATTGTAAGAAGTTTCATCTATTTAATCCATAATTCGTTTGTTCCCTATAAATGCGAAATAGGAGAGGGAACGGAGTTTGGCTATAAAGGAATTGGCGTGGTCATACATTCCGAGGCCAAGATTGGAAGGGACTGCAAGATTGGAACGAATGTGACGATAGGAGGCGGAGCAGGGAAAAGCAACCAGGTGATACCGGAATTTAATGATAAAAGAGGGATTGTCCCGGTAATCGGGGATCGCGTGCATATCGCTACAGGAGCAAAGATTTTGGGAAATATTGTGGTTGGGGATGATGTCATTATCGGTGCAAATGCTGTGGTAATAAATGATGTGCCGTCAAAAACCATAGTGGGGGGGGTACCGGCAAGAGTGATACGGTATCGATCGGATGAAGAATTATAATAATTCAGATAAAAGCCGGAACACGGCGCAGTCGTTCTCTCATTTCAAAAAAGGCGCGCTGATGATGGAAGCCTGCGGCAAAGGAAGAATATGGCAGATAAAAGACAGGATATATTTAGAGCGCAATCAGGAAAGATGTCTTTTATTCCGGCTAAAACTTCCTGTATGGAAAAAGGCCGCAATACGGTTCCGGTGCATGGAAAGACTTCTGCGCACGGAAATACGATCCTCACGGTTATATAAAAACAAATTATATGTTGGCTGTAGCGGACACCTCCTCTCTTATGATTTTAAGACAGGACAGGTCAGAAAAGAGTTTGAATTCAGGCCGGGGATGCGGGCTCCCCTGATGCTGGAGGTGATTTCCGGCGTAGAAGGTTTCAGTGAGCAATTGTGCTTTGGAGAATATTTTGTGAATCAAAACCGGGATGCCGTACGGATATGGTCCCTGATAGACGGCGTATGGGAAATGTCATATGAATTTAAGGCAGGAGCTATCAGGCACATTCACAGCATAAAGGCAGATACATACAGGAATCAGGTCTATATTATGACAGGCGATTCCGACAAAGAGAGCGGAATCTGGGCAGCGAGAGAGAATTTTAACAGGATAGAGCCTCTGATCTCCGGGGATCAGCAGTCGCGGGTATGCCAGCTTCAGGTTAGAAAGAACGGAATCGTGTGTGTGACAGATTCGGAATACAGTAAAAACCGGATTTATAATATCCAATTCGTGAAGGGAGCAAGCGGATTAGACCGGATCGAAATTGGAAGACTGGATGGAAGCGTTATTTATGGCTGCTGTGACGATGAAAATGAGGCCCTGTTTTTTTCTACAACCGTCGAGCCGGATAAGGGCGGGATTCACTCGGATACGGCAAAGCTCTATAAGCTTGACAGGGAGATGAAGCTGCAATGCCTGTTTGAAGCAAAAAAGGATCTTCTGCCAATGAAGCTGTTTCAATATGGCTATATAAGGCCGGTCTGTCATAACGGCATTCTTTATGCATCTGTAAATGGTCTGCAAAAATATGATGGAGGTACACTGGTATGGGAGAATTTTTAGTTTGGATGGACAGCGTATTGGGAGTGAAGCAGGGAACGGTAACCATAGACTCAAAAGCTGAGGATATAGAAAAGTGGGATTCCCTTATGCATCTGAGAATCATTATGGAAACAGAAGAGAAATACGGAGTGGAGATACCGATGGATCAAATCAATGAGATTAAATCCGTAAGGGACTTATGGAGTTATATTAACAATGCGTAAATTATATCTTTTATCAAATGTCAACGTAGATATCATTAAGCAGTTTCTTTCGGATAAATATGACGTATATTCACCGGCCGGCTATGGCGGCTGGGTGGAAACGGTTCTGGATAAAAGCTCGGATTTATACACGACAGTGTATGACGATATTATGCTCTGTATTGAGATGAACGATGTGATCAGGAAATGCGTCTCATATGACGAGGCAAAAGCAAAGACGGAGGAATTACTGGGGTATGCAGAAAAACTGGCGCAAGATAATGCAGCCAGCCGCATCTGGATCTCTACGGCGGATGTGTTTCCCAGAAGATGCGTCCATAATCGGGATACCTGCTGGGAAAAAAAGTTGGAGTATGACTGGTATGAGCGCCTTTTGGTTTTATGCCGGACTTTTCAGAATACATTCATTCTGGATGTGAAGGAATGCGTTGACACCGTTGGAAGAGAGGCATTTTATTCCGGAAAGACATGGTATATGGGAGGGATACCATATTCCTTATGCGCGACAAAAGAGATTTGTAAAAAAATAGAATCACAGATTAGCAGGGTTTATGAACCGGAATTAAAATGTCTGGCAATCGATTTTGACAATACCATATGGGGAGGCGTAATTGGAGAAGACGGAGTGGACGGGCTTATTTTGTCCGAACACGGAGAGGGAGCAATCTATTACAATTTACAGCTCCAGATTAAGAAAGCCGCTTCGCAGGGAATCATCCTGCTTGGGCTTACGAAAAATAATGAAGAAGATGTAAACGCTGCGTTTTCCCATCCTGATATGGTTTTGAAATACGATGATTTTGTGATGATAAAAGCAAACTGGGAGGAAAAAAGCAAAAATCTTCTGGAATGTGTATCCAGGTTAAATATAGGATTGGAGTCCGTTGCCTTTTTAGATGACAATCCGGTGGAACGCGACAGAATGAAGCGGGCGCTGCCGCAGGTAGAGGTTATCCGTTTCCCGGAAAAAATATACGAATTAGAAAAAGCATTTTTAAACTTTGCCAACCAAAGGTTTAATAAGATGTCTGTAACACAGGAAGATACCGAAAAAACAGGAATGTATAAGAATGAGGCGGCCAGGATCCGGCTGAGAGAAAGGACAGAAGATTTTGAAGAATACAAGAGATCATTAAATATAAAGATTGATTTTCATCTGGCAACAGACAGCGAGATGGATCGGGCCGGGCAGTTATTTAAAAAGACCAATCAGTTTAACTTAACCGGAAAACGGTATACGGATCAGGAATTATCCGCGATCCAAAGCCAGGGATTCCTGTACGTGGCTGTCGTACAGGACAGATATGGAAACTATGGCCTGGTATGCGCTGCCGCGCTTACACGCATGGGGGATATTGTATGGCTTGATAACTTTGTCATGAGTTGCCGGGTGATGGGAAGAGGAGTGGAGGACAGTATTTTTTTACATCTTGTCTCTGAATTAAAGAAAAAGGGGATAACTGAGTTAAAGGGCAAATACATAAGGACTTTGAAAAACAGGCCCGTGGAACACCTGCTTGAAAAATGGAATTTTAAAATGGTTAAAAATTCGGGGCAGGAAATGTCTTATGTCATTGGAGAGGAATTATGAGAATTCATCATATAGGATATGCAGTTTCTGATATGAAAAGATCAATAGAAAAATTTGAGATTCTGGGATATCAGAGATACACACAGGTAATCAGAGATACAGCGCGTAATATTCAGATATGCTTTATGGAAAACGGCCCATATCGAGTTGAGTTGGTATCCGTTTTAGATGGCAGGGGACTGCCATCCCCGGTCGATGGCTGGCTGAAAAATAACGGAAGCAGCCCATACCATATTTGCTATGAATGCAGTGATATGAGAGAAGCAGTTATGCAGCTAAGAAAGGAAAAATTCAAGCCAATCTGCACTCCAGCCGGCGCAATTGCTTTTGACAACAGAAAGGTGGTTTTTTTGATGTCTGTCCATGCGGGGCTGGTGGAACTGCTGGAAGCGCAATCATCTGACAGTAACAGTCAGGAAGGAAAAGACAGTGTTGTTTATTCGTAAAATATTTGCTTATATACCGCAATTAGAAGTATGTTCGAGAATCCTTTATAAAGACTATCTGAGAAAAAGAGACAGTAAAATAGAAAAAAAATATCTCAAAGATCATGTTCCGGAACAAAAGGAAGTTTCTGAATTTTTTAATAAACTGGCAGACAAAATCGGGGAATTAAACCATTGCAGGGGAGAAATCCTGATCGTTCATTCCAGTATGGACGCGCTGGAGCGGGCCGGAAAAACCGCGGATGAAATCCTGGATTTTCTCACCTCCCTGACCGGGAAGGACGGGACTCTGGTTATGCCGGCTTATCCGTTTTATATGCCGCAGGAGATTGAACTCAAGTTTGACGAAGAGGAAGAACCTGTAAAAAAGTATAATCCCAAAATCACACCGGCATGGACAGGAGGGCTGCCAAACGCAATGTGCGGCAGGCCGGGAGCGCTGCGGAGCCTGTTCCCGAATAATACGCTTGTAGCGATTGGAAAAGAGGCGGAATGCATGATGGAGCATAATCTCGAGGCCGATGTATCGCATGGAGAGCATTCTGCCTGGAAATACTGTTCGGATCGGCATGCAAAGATCCTGTACCTCGGAATTGAGCCATTCCATGCCTTATCGCTTATCCATATCGCAGAGGATATGCTTGATGAAAAGTGGCCTGTAAAGGGGTGGTATAAAAAGCAGAAGTATGTAATTCATTATAACGGCCAAACAATGGAAAAAGAGTGCCGCGTTAGGAAAAGATTCTGGTCCAGATACTTAACCGAGCAATACTGCGCCCGGAAACTGCAAAAGGCAGGCCTGCTTTTTATCGGCGATATCCAGGGGATTCCGATTGCTTTTATAAATGACTGTAATAAGGTGACAGAGTTTGTTCTGGATTCCGTAAAGAAAGGAGATCTGTTGTTTTATAGGATACCTGAAAGATATCTAAGACAGTAGACGGATAATGGTTTATTTTATTGGAAGTTTTTCGCTGCCGCAAAAGGAAGCAAAGAAGGTGAGAATGGGCGGATTCATTCCGGGTTATGGAGGCGTAACAGCCAAGGACGATACGATTTTAAAGCAGTTGAAGGAACGTACAGAGATCGTTGAAATTAACACATTTTTACTGAAACGCTGTAAAAGGCCGGAGGTAATTAAGCTGCTAAAAGCAGTGCTGGGCCGGAGAAACAGGATTCTGATTGGGATATCTTCATGCGGCAGATTTGCCAGGGCGCTTTCGGCCGTGCTGTATCTTGTGAACAGAAGGGGCATGGAGGAAGCTGTTTTTTTTGTCATGGGAGGGCTTTTTGCCGATTTCATAAGAGAGAACAGGGGATACCAAAAGCATGTGAAGCGCTATAAACGAGTATATGTTGAAACACAGGCTATGCTCAGGCAATGCAGGGAGATGGGGTTAAAAAATGCGGGATATTTTCCAAACTGCAGGATAAAACCAGATTTTGATATCCAAATCAGAAAAAAAGGAGAACGGCTGCAATGCGTGTTTTTTTCAATGATTTACCCGGAGAAGGGGACAGACCTGATCCTTGAAACTGCGAAACTGCTTCCGGAGGTTGATTTTTCATTTTGGGGAGCAATCAATGAGGATTATGAGGATGTATTTTTGAAGGAGATTCATACTCTGGAAAATTGCTGTTATTGCGGTATATTTGATAAAAATGAGAAGGATGTGTACCGGCTTTTAAACAGGTATGATATATTGCTGTTTTTGACACGCTGCAAAAGCGAGGGTGTGCCTGGCGCTTTGATTGAAGCGAAAATGGCCGGACTGCCTGCAATTGTCAGTGATATTGCACATAACAGAGAAATCGTAGAAGACGGCGTTGACGGAATTATTCTTACAGACTATGCGAAAGAGTCCCTCGCGGCTGTGCTAAGAGCTCTGGATGAAGATGATCTGTATTTGACAGGGCTGAAAAATGGCGCCCAGAAATCTGGAGCCGGTTATTCATTTGAAAACTATATGGATGAGCTGTTTGCAATCTTATAACTATATAGGATTTTGCGAGGAAGGGATATGGGAATGTAAAGGAGGACAAAAGAGATGATTCAGGATGTCGTCATCATGATTCCGGCTTATAATCCGGATGATAAGTTTATTGCGTTTCTGCGCCGTTTAAAAGAAGCGGAATATAAACACATTATTGTCGTGGATGATGGAAGCCGGGATGACACAAAGCACTATTTCAGGGAGGCAAAGGAGATATATCACTGCCATGTAGTGACACACAGCGTCAACCTGGGGCAGGGGAGGGCCTATAAATCGGGTTTTAACTATTACCTGTCTGAAACCGGCGGGGGGGGTATACAGGGACAATCGGGGTGATTCAATGTGACTGCGACGGGCAGCATTGTATAGAGGATGTAACCAGGTGCGCGGATTTATTAAGGCAGAATCCGGAAAAATTTATCTTGGGAGTCCGGGATTTCTCGGATAAAACGATACCGTTTAGGAGCCGGTTTGGCAATCATTGTACGACGCTTGTATTCAGGCTGTTCTGCGGCCTTGATATCAGCGATACGCAGACCGGGTTAAAGGGAATTCCGGTTTCTTTTATACCGCCATTAATGGAGACGCCGGGAGAGCGGTGTTTCCAGAGCGGTTTCAATGGTTCAGGGAAAGAGTCGCTTTTCTGTTCTGCGACGACTATCTGATTGGGGCTCTCCAGTTCTTTGTGTCGCGCTGTGGATGGAATTTCGTGTTATGGGGCGTCAGTGGCATTGTATTAATGAAAATGAAACGGAAGAAATACCTTTTTATCATTTTACCGGCGTTCGCGAACATGGCCGGGTTATTTCTGGGATGCTGCTTTCCGGATATCCGGTATTTTTATCCAATGTTTTTGCTGACGGTTCCATATCTGGCGGTACTGTACCTGGTCTTTTCAGAACGGAAAATTCAGAACGGAAAACCGTTTGCTGTAAATGAAAGCCTGATATTGTAAAGGAAGACAGAAACTATGATAGCATATGGAAGAGCGGATATCTATAATCCCTATGGCAATACATCCGTGACGAGTGATTATCTGGGCGTGATAGAAAGCAGCCTGGAGAAATTAAATGCGCGGTGCGTGAATATTAAAAAGCTTGTAAGAGAGAAAGGCACAAAGAACCGGGCAGTTGTTGTGATTACAGCACTTGACGTACTTAAGGCGAGACTTGCGGGATACGGGTATGTGATTTTCTGGGCGCAGGGGATCGCTCCGGAAGAGTCTTTTATGAGACATCATTCCAGACTGAGAACCATGATTTTATCCATGATAGAGCATGCTGCCTTACGCTCAGCAGACTTTATATTTTTTGTATCGGATGAAATGAAAGAGCACTATATGGAGAAATACAAAATTAAATTTGATGATTTTTATATTATGCCCTGCTTTAATCCAAAAGAGGGTTTAATTTCCCGCTGCTTGCAGCGCAACAAACTAATGACGAACGAAGTGAGTCTCGGGCTGATACCCCGTAGCTTGCTGCGGGGAGTTTCATTGAAGAATTGGAGGAAAAAGCGTTCTGGAGCATGACTATTCCGATAACCGGTTTGTATATGCGGGCAGCATGGCAGTGTTTTGAAAAAACGGTCCTGTTACATAAGAAAATAGAAGAGAGATACGCCGATCGGATAAATCTCTGTGTATTGATATTTGATATGGATAAGGCAAGGAAGATCCTTTTACAAAACCATATCAGGAATTTTTCAATTGCTTCCGTGCCAAAAAGAAAAGGTGAAGCAGGAGATGAAGAAGGCGAAATTTGTTTTTTGTATAAGAGAGGATATCGCTGGAAACCATGTGGCTACGCCTACAAAGCTGTCCAGTTATGTCTGTAATGGGGTATTTCCTGTTTATTCTTCATGTATGAAGGCATTTCATAAGCTTGCATCAGGATACAGGCGTACTGCTTTTGTGAAAATGATAAGGATCTGCTGGACAGGATGGATGAGATGATTGAAAAAGAAATTGATAAAAAGGGAGTTTTTGATGAGTTTAAATGAGTGTTTGGGAATCACTACCCCGGCTGTAAGCGCGGGAGGCAATGGAAGCCCTGGAGAAATCGATGGACCGGAAACGGCAAGAGCTGGAATTTTGTCTGTGATCATACCTGCGTATAATGTCAGCGCATGGATTGAGCGGTGTGTTGAGAGTATTGAAGGACAGGGAGATGTCGTCAAAGAGATTATCGTTGTAAACGATGGTTCAGAGGACAGGACAGAGGATGTTGTCAGGCGTTTGCAGGATAGATATGAAAATATAACGCTTATAAACCAGAATAATCAGGGACTATTTTACGCGCGTATTCATGGCGTTTGTCAGGCGCTTGGCGATTATGTGACTTTTGTGGACGCGGATGATTACATAGAAAGCGATACTTACAGGAAGATACTCCCTGTAATGATTGAAAAGCAGGCTGATATTTTAGAATTTGGAGTCCGAAAAGTAAAAGATGGAAACGTTTTATATGAATTCATTCCGAAGAGCAGTCAGTGTAATGGGGATGAGGCGATACGAAGAATGCTTGAGAGGGATGGCTCCATATGCAGTAATTGGAATAAGATTTATAGAAATGCGCTTTTTTTAAACTCAAAATTTGATGAGAATATCAGGATGTATGAAGAGGACAAACTTATAAATGTTAAGGTAATGGCCAGGGCAAAACAAGTGATTTCTATACCATTAGCAGGTTATGTGTATGAAACCAGAGAAGAAAGCATTACTACAAAAGCAATGACAAAGGACTATCTGTCAGTTCTTGACAGCAACAGGGAGATCTACAGATTCATTAAAAAGGAAAAGCCGTCATTAAGCAAAATAGCAGGGAGGGATTTTTGCGCGCGCCTGGTATTTTGCTTTATCAGCTTGAGGGAAATGGGACTGAAACAGCATGAGATTTCTGTAATCAAAAAAGAATTGAAGAAAGAATTCCGCCTCATATATAAAAGAGAAAAAACGGGAAGCTACAGGCCTGAATCCGAATCCAAAAACAGAACTTATATGCTGAGCCTGTTCCGCCTTAGTCCGGCAATGGCAGAAATGATATACCGGATGGGAAGGTATTTCAGGCTTCTGAGGTAAATAATAAATATGAATATGATTTCAATCGAAAAGAGAAAATGGGGTATTGATACATATTATTTATATGTGTTTTTTATTGTTGTCCTGACTTTTATTAATTCGCAATTTGCACGTATCAGCCAGATAACTGCATTACTGGCAATGGCAGAAACTGTTTACCTTATTTATGCTTTGCTAGGGAGGAGTATAAGCGATTTTACAATTCGTGCATTGATCATACTTTCCACAAACATTGAAAGTATAGGATTTGCGTTAGGGGACAGGACAGCGGTTTTTTACAGCGTATATATTTTGCCATATGCGAAGAGTTACCTTTTGCTTCTTATCATGGCGGCTGCGGCTGTCAAGGCTGTTGTAGTATACGGTTTTCCAGTTTCTATGAAAAAGCGGGACGGGCTTCGCAGATTCTTTTTTTTAAATATCTTTATGTTCTGCATGGCAGCGCTGATGACGTTTATAACCTTTACGCTTAATGACAATGAAATATTTTCCCATTCTGATATGTGGAGGTATACGGCGAGAGATATGTATGAGATCATACATGTGGCTGCATTTGTGATTTTGGGAGGGATTCTGCTGCATAAAGAGCCAGGCTTTGCCAAACGGCTGCGCACGGTGATGCCGGCGATTTTGTCAGGCGTGACCTGGGCGGCTGTCCCGCTGATCCTGACAGGCAATACGTATGCGATATGGGGGGATGAGTATTATATAACGTGTCCTCTGATTCTCTTTTTTGCTCCTGGATTAATCCTGTTTCTGTTTGAAGAGCGGGGAATCTTCCATTTTGTGACAGGATGTGTTGCTTTTTTGATTCAATTGCGCTACACGGTGGGGATCGCCGGGACATGGTGGATTTATATGTTGTTTGTTGGGGTTGTGTTTGTGCGTAAATTGCTGACATTCCATGATACGCGCACAAGAACGGGGATAAAGCTTGGTTTTGTGCTCATTCTTCTGTGTATGGGATATATTGTTTTACATGCCGGGACGTTTCATCGTATAGAAGGGCAGATTTCATATAAGCTTTCCGCAGCGCTTCGTATTTTTGATAATAAAAGCAGTCTGTTAGATTGGTATGCCAATTTAGGCGGTTCGATTCAGACGAGAATCGAAGGTGTGATAAATGTTATAATTGAAGTCTTCCAAAAGCCGTGGGCGCTATTATTTGGAAAAGGCTATGGCGGAACAGCTGTAAAGCATTGGGGATTAAGCGACTGGAATATTTCAGGCTCAACCTTTGCCGATACGATGATTCAGTACCGGACATATTCGCATTTCCATCTGCCGTTTGCTGAAATTATCATCAATTTCGGCCTGTTGGGGGTTGTCCTTATTACATTCATGTTAAAAGAATTTATTGCGGAGTTCCTGAAAGAAGATGGCAATATGTGGGTGATCTTAGGTGTTTTATGGTTTGTATTTTTTTATTCACTTTATTATTCACTCAATGCAGGTATCCTGTGGATTTGTTACGGACTGTTTCAGAAGCATGATTCTACATTGGGAACATGCGATAAAAGAGAGGATGGATTTTCGGATGAAGATATTATATTGTAATCTCAGGGCAAAGTGGACGGTTATGGGACATCGGTATTTTGATGTTAAATGGTCCCATTTGTTAAGCAATGCAGCAGAGGTAACCTTGTTATGCCCCGAAGAAACGTGGTATTCAGGAGTTGAAAAGCAAATTTGCACAGAGGTATATAATGCAACGGAGAAGCTTGATCGAAAGTCATTTTTGAACTGGCCGATATGGTCAAAGGGAGTCTTTCGCCGCCTCTGTATAAAGGATCATATGGAAGTGATTCTGTATATGAAGAAAATAATTGAGCTTGATCAGAAAAATCACTATGATTATATTTTGATTGCAACAATTGATTTGATTTCGTATTACTTTCTCCGCCACAAATTTAAAAGAATGGGAAAATTATTTTTACTGGATCAATCCGTCAGCGCATATGAGACCGGAATTCTGGGGCGGCTGTTTGAGCCGATAAAAAATGATTTTAAACATATTGTAATGGAACGGGATGGGATTGAATATATGAATAATCAATATCATATTGACAAGAACCGTATTTATTATATACCACATATGTTAAACCCCATCAGCATACAGCCGGCCGTCCATATTGGGGCCTATGATATTGTTGGGATATCAAACAGTAACGAAGATGAAGAGATAATGAAAATTATAGAAATGGAAAAAGAAGAGCATTTTTTTGAGAAAAATGGTTACCGGGCGATATTCCGGGCAAAGAATCTGGAGTATGAGGGAGGCGGGTTAAAGGTATTTAAAGGGAGGCTGACGCTTTCTTATGATGAATATTACACGTATATTATCAGGGCAAAGGTGATTGTCCTGCCGTTCTCTACACGGTTTGGGCTGCGCAGCTCCGGAACGATTATGGATGCCTTTTCCCAGGGGATTCCAA
Organism: Otoolea muris; assembly: GCF_943193115.1. Classification (NCBI taxonomy): domain Bacteria; kingdom Bacillati; phylum Bacillota; class Clostridia; order Lachnospirales; family Lachnospiraceae; genus Otoolea; species Otoolea muris. The sequence goes on along the minus strand of NZ_CALPCY010000022.1, from coordinate 64,122 downwards.
TTGTCGGAAACCCATTTCTTACAATGGTACAATATCACCGCCAGTTCCCGGATATCTGTATGCTTTATACAACAATCGAAGAGTTAAAGGGAAGGATAACGGAATTGATGGAGCGGGAAGCGTGTTACAGAGATGAATACACGCGTTTTCAGGATTCGCATTCTAATCAATTTATTGTGAAACAAATAAAAGAAACGTTCAGATAGGAGGTATCTGCTTTGAATATTCTCGTGACAGGCGCCGGAGGGATGGTGGGTTCCCATATGGCAGAGCATTTAAATGCAATCGGTTATGGGATTGTAATAGGCACGTATTATAAGCCAACCGTAGATTTAAAAGAAATTGATTCTTCTGTAAAAATGATTGAATGTGACGTCCGGTATCCTGTTTCGGTCGAAAAGGTAATCGGGACATACCTTCCCGGGCAGATTTACCACCTTGCGGCGCAGAGTTATCCAACCGTTTCATGGGACAGGCCGTTTGAAACGATGGATATAAACATTAATGGAACGATAGCAGTTTTTGAGGCAGTAAAAAAGGCGAGAGATAAAATTCCGGGCTATGATCCGATGGTGGTGGTCGCATGCTCAAGCGCAGAATATGGACAGACGTTAAATGAACTGGAAGGCGATGAGGTTTACGTCAAAGAGACGGCGGAATTAAAGCCGCTTCATCCGTACGGAGTCAGTAAAGTAGGGCAGGATCTTCTGGCGCTGCAATACTATATGAATGACAGAATCAAATGTATCAGGGCAAGGATTTTTAATTCGACGGGGACGCGTAAGATGAACGATGTAACATCTGATTTCACACGCCGGGCGGTTGAAGCGGAAGCGGCTCATCATTACATATTAAAAGTGGGAAATTTAAGCACACGCCGTGCAATCATGGATCAACGGGATTTGGTCAGGGCATTGATTCTGCTGGCGGAGAAAGGGCGGCCGGGCGATGTATATAATATATCGTCTGAAACCGTTTATCAAATGAGCGACATCGTCTCTATGATAGAAAAACAAATAGGTGTTCCGTTTACGATAGAGGTGGATCCGGGATTGATGCGACCGACAGACGAAAGAGTCATTGTGGGAGATGTAACCAAGCTGAAGCAGGCGACAGGATGGAGGCAGGAAATAAAAATGGAGCAGACGATTCAGGATATGCTTGATTACTGGAGAAAAAGAAATCATGGGAGTTGTGGATGAATATTGGAAAACGGGATTTGGCATGGTCATATCTGGCGCGTTTTTTAACAATAGGCGCTAATGTAATACTGCTTCCTCTGATCATGCGGTTTCTTTCCGGCGATGAGCTGGGACTGTGGTATGTGTTTGCCAGTATTTCTCAAATTGTAAATCTGTTTGATTTTGGCTTTAATGCAACGATTTCCCGCCATATGACGTACGCATGGAGCGGAGCGTCCAAACTTGAAAAGGTTTATATGGCACAAAGCTGCGGAAAAGAGAAAAATACACGGCTTATGTCAGAAATCATATATACATGCCGTATCGTGTATGCGCTCATATCTGTTTTTGCCATCCTGATCATGATGACAGCCGGTACGCTCTATATAAACGGTGTTGTTGAAGGCGGATTGACAAAACAGATATTCCTCTCATGGGCCATTTATGCCGTGGCAGTCTTCCTGAATCTGTTTTACGGATATTGGACTTCCTTACTGCAGGGGATCGGAGCGGTAGCGGAACGCAATAAGATGGGAGTGTTCTCCAAATTTTTCCAAATCATCATAGCAGCCGGACTGTTGTCAATGGGAATGGGGCTGGCCGGATTTGTAATTGCCTATGCCTTAAGCGGAATTTCTTTGAGGATAATGGGCAGATATTTCTTTAAAAGAAAGGTGGATGGATTACACATTGACAGTAACGTATCTCCAAGCAGGGTAAAAGAATGCTTTTCGGCCGTTTGGGAGTCCGCCTGGAGAAATGGTATTGTGATGCTCGCTGAGTATTTCACAACACAGGTAAATACATTGATATGCGCATATTTTATTGATTTGGAATCTGTAAGTGTGTATGGTGTTGTGACACAGATTACATCAACCATCGCGTCTGTCTCTACAGCGTATTTTAATGCATATCAGCCGCAATACAGCAGCGCATGTTTACAGAGAAATGTGGATTTACAAAAAAAACTCACCTGCGTTTCAGATTTAGTATACAAGATTATTTTTGGCAGCGGCATGCTCGCTTTTCTTATATTGGGACTTCCAATATTACATGTTATAAGGCCCGGTATGAAAATTGGGATTCCTTTTTCACTGTTAATGGGCCTGTTTTATTATCTTTATACACAGCAGTCTTTATTTGTTTCAATGATTGCTTCTTCCAACCGAATCCTGTGCTGCCGGTCCTATATTATCACTGCAGCCTTTTCCTTTTTTATAACAATTATTCTGGTTAAAGAGTTTGGATTGGGAATTTGGGGGCTCGTGATTGGCCAGGTTGCAGCGAATCTGGCATACAATAATTGGAAGTGGCCTGTTTTTGTATTGAGAGAGACAGGGATAAGGTATAAAGATATCTACACAACAGGAGCTGAAGGTATCAAAAATGCTCTTAAACAGGAGTTTTCTTAAAAGAAATATTTGTTACAGAAAAGGTGAAAAATGATTATTACAAAAACCCCGTTCCGCATGTCCTTTTTTGGCGGCGGAACAGATATGGAAGAATTCTTTCGTGAAAATGGAGGAGCGGTGCTTTCAAGCACATTTGATAAGTATTGCTATGTGACAGTACGGCATTTGCCACGCTTTTTTAATTACAGTACAGAATTAACATATTCCATGGTGGAACGTGTAAAAGATGTGGGGGATATTAAGCATCCGGCCATACGTGAGGCGATGAAAATGCTGGACATGCACGAAATACGCCTGGTTTATGAGGCGGATCTTCCGGCGAGGAGCGGCCTTGGAACCTCAAGCTCATTTGCTGTCGGAATGCTAAATGCCTTTTATGCTTTGAAAGGAAAATATGCTGATAAAAGACGGCTGGCAGATGATGCGATCCATCTTGAACGGGTATTATGCCAGGAAGCTGGCGGCTGGCAGGATCAGATTGCAGCCAGCTTCGGCGGGATGAACCGGATTAACTTTAAAACGGATGGATATGAAGTGCTGCCTGTGATCATTTCCCCGGACAGAAAGAAACAGCTTAATGACAGATTATTATTGTACTTTACCGGATATACGCGTTTTGGTTTTGAAATACAGAAAGAAAACGCCAGATCATGGAAAGACAGAACCCCTCAGTTAAAAGAAATGCTGTATCTGGTGGATGAAGCACAGAATATACTCGTAGATAAATATAAGAGCCTTGATGAATTCGGAAGGCTTCTCGACTATACATGGAGATTAAAACGGCAGTCCGGATCGAAAATCAGCACGGATGATATCGATGTATTGTATAAAAGGGGAATCAGCTCCGGGGCGCTTGGCGGAAAACTGCTCGGAGCCGGCGGGGGAGGCTTTATTGTCTTTTATGTGGACGAGGAACACAAAGAGTCTGTAATGAAAGCAATGGAAGGAATACTATACATTCCATTCAAATTTGAAACAGAGGGTACAAGCGTAATCCATTATACGCCGGAAGGCTATGAACCAGGAAGATAAAGATATAAAAATGATGGCGGGCAACCGGCTGTAAAAGAAAAACCTCTTAGAGAGTGATAAATAAAAGGAAGGATAGAGGAGATGTTAAATAACGTAAAACGAAAAATGGCGCAGAACCGGTATTTGGGAAGAGTCAGAAATCAGGCATTTGAGATGGAACGCGGAATGAAGCGTACGCTGTTTATCATGGGCGGATGCATTGACGTTTTGGTAAAGCATGGTTTTCAGTTATATGATTATCAGGAAGAGATAGATGAGGTAAAAAACCAGGATTATATGTTCCATTTTAACAGCTATGGAAAAAAGATCCATATGTATGTTCCGGATTATGAGCTGGATTATTTACAAAAACAAATCGTAACCTATGCTGAATTTTGGGAAATTGCAGTTTTAGAGGAACTCAGAAAGCATGTTATAAAAGCAGGGGCTCATATTTTAGATATTGGAGCCAATATTGGCAATCATACCGTTTATTTTGGGCGAATATGTAAGGCAAAATCAATCCATTCCTTTGAACCGGTGAAGAAAACATTTAAAATACTGCAAAGGAATGTCGAGATAAATTCTCTTTCCCATACTGCAGTTTTGCATAATGTTGCATTGGGAAGCTGTGACGGAAAGGCCAAAATCAAATATTTTAATGAGGAGGAAATCGGCTCGACACAGGTCGAGGTAAATGAGGACGGGGATCTGGAGCTGAGGCGTCTCGACGATTTTAACTTTGACAGAATTGATTTCATTAAAATTGATGTGGAAAAATTTGAAATCGAATTATTGAAGGGGGCAGAGAAGACGCTGGCGAAACATTCCCCCGCTATTTTTATAGAAATATTTGAAGAAAATTTTCCAGAGGCGGACAGGCTGCTGAATCACTACGGATATAATATTGACAGAAGGTTCGCATTACATAATTATCTATACAGGAAGGCATGAGAGCGTGTTTTTTAGCGGAGAAATGCGTATAGGTTCAGCGATGGGAGGTAAAAGGGGATGCAGAGGGGAAAAATCCCGCGATACAGGGTTGGACGCGCTGCGTCTGCTCTGTATGCTGATGCTGGCGGCCTATCATTTTATAAATTTTTATGGAAGGCAATATGTAAATTTCGCAGACAATGGGATCAAAGCATTAATCATCCAAAATTTTCTCTGGGGCGGAGGACGGATGATATGTAATGTGTTCTTTTTCATATCGGCATGGCACCTTTGTGAAAAGGATTTTAAAGTCGAACGGCTTTTTAAAATGTGGGCGAGCGTGCTGTTATACAGCGCGGCCGCGGGAGTGTATTCCTATGCCAGATACGGCGGTTTTCTGTTTCTGGTCAGGCATTTGTTCCCTCTGGAGACAGGGCAGGTGTGGTATGTGTCTGCCTATATTGCGGTATTAATCGTATCCCCTCTATTGAATATCCTTCTCCAGGAGAAGAACCTGAACCGGACAAGGCGGATTGCGGCCGGCCTTTTTGTTATTCAGTGTGTGGTTCCGACGTTCTATCCGAGGGCGGGGATTCGGTTTTCCACTTGTGGATGGTTTTGTCTGGCATATCTGATAATCGGGATTATCAAAAAGGAACGAATCAGGATAAACCGGCGTGTTTGCCTGCTGATGTTTCTGAGTGGGTGGATCTCATGTATTGGGTTTTATAATGGCTATGATTATCTTATTAAAAATGAGAGAATAATGGCGCTTTTTACGGAGCTGGGATTCTACCGAAATGTCTATTTTGCGGATCTTGCGTCGCTTCCCTGCTTTTTCTCCGCGCTGGGCCTGTTCCTGATGTTTAGAGATTTGAATTTACCGGGGGGGGGGTATTTTGGCATATATTAGCGCGGCGTCAGTGGATGTATATATCGTATCATCTTTAGAAGGGTATACAGGAGGGCTTGCCTGGGTGGAACTGTCAGGCCTTGCGGTTCCGGATCGGATTTATAAATATTATATCTGCATATGTCTCGGGATTGTGATAGGGGTTGTATTAGGCAATATAAGGGAACGGGTGTATAACTCTGTTATGAACACTCTGAAAATCAGAAATATTTTTCGTAAAATAGATGAACGTATCAACCGGAAAACGGTGGAAGACAGATTTCGGATCAATCACGGAGGTTTGAAATGAGAGAGACAGAAAAGCATCTGATTCATAGGATCAGACCGGATTTTATACATGAGGATTTGATTCAACCAGTGTCCCTGAAAGAGAAAAAAGAGATACTTCAAACACAGAGAGCAAAGTCTGCCCTGATGGATAATACGTTGATGAAGGAGGTGTTAGAGATAAAACGTATTCGGATGGGCAGAAAGGTTTGTCTTCATGGCCCGGAAACAGTCCTCGATCTTATAACGGTTGGAGCTGATGGCAAGGATGCCTTTTGCCGGATCATCCAGATTTGTGGCTACCGCATAAAAACCATCATATTTTTCTTCATCCTCAATGCGCTTTTGGTCGATTTCATACAGATCTGCCACTTCCTCCCCTGTTTTTGTGGAGGAAGTTCTCTTTATAAAGCGGGTGACATCATTGGGACCCTTTTTGTAGGTATCTGGGTCAAGGTTTTTAAGCATTTTTTTCGCCCACTCAATCTGATGGCCGCGGATGGTTCTTTGGTATTCCATCATTTTACGTGAAAAAGTGATGATGGCCTTCTGATGGACCACTGCTTTTGACTTTACCACCGCTGTCTTTCCGTTCTTCAGCTTCTTTTCCTCATACAGCCCCAGGTCAAACGCACTGTCTGCGGACAGGGTTTTATAGGCCTTACCCTCATACAACTTCTTGTTTTTTCCATCTTTCTTATCAAACTCTTTCATTTTGGAAATAGTGGCTGGTTCATCGGTAGAAAGGAGCTTGTAACCATAGTCTTTAAAAACAGCTTTTTTTAACTTGTCAGAGAGTTTCTTAACGGACTGCGTAACAATAAAAGCACGTCCGTCCATGGAATTGAAGTTTCTAATGCGTAGGGGATCCAACCCGGCATCGGCACAGTAAATAAACTTTTTGTTATGGAACATCCTGGCCAGTTTCTTTTCCAAAGGGATAGCAGTTGTCTGTTCATTATCGAACCCGGAGGTGATGCACATAGAAAGGGGGATCCCATCCGCATCCATAAAAAGCCCCATTTCAACAATCGGATTCGGACGGTGTTCCTTACTTGGACCGAATTTGCGCATTCCTTTGACTGTCTCGCCAGTCACTTCATCAACATAATTTTATGGGATCTGTAAGGATTTTTTATTTATCTAAGTGTTAAAAACCCGGATAAACGCTTTACATTTTTTCACGGCTCCATTATAATGGGCTTATTGTAATCTATGCGATCAATCAAAAGGTGGTGAAAGGATGGCGGAGGAACGGATGACGGAAAAAGAATTAATTACAGTGACGATTGACAATTACATGAATTTACAGCGCATAAAAAAAGCAAATGGTGAAGTTGAAAACAAGGAACTGGATTACCAGATAAAAGGGTTAGTGGCAAAATTGTCAAGCTTCGGTGTGAATATTGAAGCTCTGACGCTTTAGCCCGGAGTAAGGAATGCCGCAGGAAGGCCGCTAACGTAGTCAGAGCCCGCTTCTAAATTCATAAGCCCCCCCGCTTTCGCCCGGAGAAAAGCGCAGCGGACGCCGGGTACAGCCCAGCGTATACAGATCGAAAAGGCCGCGCTAAGCGCCTGCGGTTTTCTATGGGTTTCTTATGGATATAGAAGCGGGCTCTGGCTGCGCTTACGGGGGCGTCTATGCTCCATGTTCCCGTTTCGCAGCATCAATGATGCCCTCCTTTTTCTCCAGCCCCCCGATCCCCTTGAGGATGAAATGCTCCGTGAGCGCCGCCATGTGCTCCGGCCCCTCCCGCATGCCGGAATCGAGCCAGTATTGGACCACGCCGATGCAGCCGGTGACGATAAAGGAGGAGTAGGCTTCGAGCGAGTCGGGATCCCCCCAGTTGTTTAAGTTCTGCCAGTGCTTGACAAAGCGCTCGCGCAGGATGGCCTGCAGGCGGTTTACAAAGCTCAGATCTCCGTTCTGCCCCATTAATAATGAAATGATATCGGAATTTTTCTGTACCATGGGGTACAGCTCTTTAAAGATAAGGGACGGCTGAACCATCAGATCCTGGACGCTGTGGTGGTTTAAGACCTCCTCCAGCTCAGCCATGAGCTCATTTTCAATCTGTTCCATCAAATCGTAGACGTCTTTATAGTGCAGGTAAAAGGTGCCGCGGTTGATATCCGCCATCTCGGCAATCTCGCGGACCGTGATTTCCTGTATCTTTTTTTCTTTTAAAAGCGTGGTCAGGCATTGCCGCAGGACGCGCCTTGTCTTGCGGACGCGCCGGTCCATGTTTGCTTCTTTCATAATCGTATTCTCCTTTTTCAGGCAGCAGCGGCCTGCGAGGCTTTGCCTGCCTGGTTTTATGACAAATGAATTTTAATAGACAAAAAATGATAAAATGTTGATTAATAGAACAATTGAGGAAAAATGATTATTGTATTAATCGGCATAACTTAGTATAATGCATTATAGATCAGAAATAGACAAATGTCAATTAATCAGATTTGTGTTTGATATAGGACTATCGGAGGAGAGGCCGTCAGAAGCAGTACAGTATTGCACAAATAATGGGGAATTCGGCGCCTGCTGTTTGCGCAAGGATGTACCAGGCGTTTGAGGTATGAGAACAGGTGTAATTATCGTGCAGGAGGTATAGAAGAGAATGATGAAGGAATATAAAAGCATATGGAATTTTCATAAAGCAGGGGCATGCGCGGGGCTGGGATTGGCTTTGACAGCGGGTTTGGTTTTATCGCATCCCGCTCCCATGGCCGTTTTGGCAGGGCCGGCGGGAGGAAATGAGGCAGCGCAGGCGGAGGATGGCGTCATGCCCTCTGAGGCGGGCGGTGTTTCTTCGGAAGCGGACAGCGGCGTGTGGCAGGAGACGGGCGGCGCGTGGTATCTGATCGGGCCGGAGGGGATTCCTCTGACGGGCTGGCAGAGAAAGGACGGGGCCTGGTACTATCTGGAGGAGAACGGGGCCATGGCGACGGGCTGGCGGTTCATTGACGGGGCGTATTATTATATGAAGGAAAACGGGGCCATGCAGAACGTGACGCTTTATGAGGATGAGACCGTGTATACGTTCCGGGAGAACGGAAGCCTTGCGGCGGCGAAGAAAAAGCGCAATACAGGCGGCGGCGGGTACCGGCTGGGATTTTTGGATGAGGAGGCGCAGGCCCTGGCGGACAGCTTAAATGAGCTGAAGGCGGAAGACTTTGACGGGGATGAGGAAGAGGATTATTACGAGGATGATAAGAAGGATTACGATAAGGACGCGAGCTTTATCTTAAACGGGACCCTTCAGCAGATAGCGGAGCACCGTCTGGCGGCGGCGCGCTCAAAGGGGTACGGGAGCGGCCGGATCCCGGATGAGGGGACGCTTTCGGATTATTTGACATCCATCCGCTATCAGAACGGGCGGCGGGCGCTGGAGGTGTACTTAATCAACTGCGACGGCGCGGCGGCGGCGGAGGAGAAGCTTCTCAGGAAGCACGGCAGCGAGGAGAAAAAGCGGGCTGACCGGGCGGTTTATTATAAGGAAATGGGGATTGCCCATGAGAAGGTGAACGGAAAAGATTATTTTATGGTTATTTTTATGAGGTAACAGGAGAGCGGAAGCGATGAGACCTAAATTCCTGAAAAAAAGGGAGAAAAAGAGGGAGGAAGGGCAGAGAAAGCCTGTATCCCTTCCGGTTTTTATTATTGAAAAGAGCAGGGCCATTGAGATTGTGTTCCTGGTCATGGTATTTATCTCCGTTGTGATGACGCCGTTTGTGGGCATCAATTATGATCTGACGAAGTATCTGCCGGATTCGGCGCAGTCCAAGGCGGGGTTAAACCTGATGGAGGAAACCTTCGGCTACCCGGGCACGGCGCGCATCATGATCGACGACGTGAGCCTGTATGAGGCCAAGGCGTACAAGGACCGGCTGGAGGCCGTGGACGGCGTGGATCAGGTGATGTGGCTGGACAGCGGCGTGAATGTATTCAGCGCGGATTCCTTTATCCATTTTGACAGCATTGACGAGTATTATAAGGATCAGGCGGCTGTGATGGAGGTGGTGTTTGAAAAGGGGGATACGCACAAGAAGACGTCGCGGGCGATTGACGAGATGCGGGCCATCACAGGGGATAAGGGCCATTTTGTGGGCATGGCGGTGCAGAATAAGTCCCTGGCGGAAAATGTGACCCGGGAGATGAAGATGATCCTGACGATCGGCGTGCTGATGATCTTCATGATCCTGTGCCTGACGACCAGCTCCTGGTTTGAGCCGGTGCTGTACCTGATCGTCATGGGCGTGGCGATCCTGATCAACAAGGGAACCAATATTTTCCTGGGCGAGATTTCCTTCCTCACGGACAGTGTGTCCGCGGTGCTTCAGCTCGCGGTGTCCATGGACTACTCCATTTTCCTGATCCATGCGTTTACGCGCGAGAAAAATAAGGGGTTTGAGCAGACCGAGGCCCTGACGAACGCGATCAACGAGGCGCTGAACTCGATTTTTGCCAGCAGCCTGACGACCATTGTCGGATTCCTGGTGCTGACGTTTATGAAGTTTAATATCGGCTTTGATATGGGCATCGTGCTGGCAAAGGGGATTGTCTTAAGTCTTCTGACCGTGATTCTCTTTATGCCTGCCATGATCCTGCGGCTGACGCCCCTGATTGAAAAAACGGCGCACCGCTCGTTTATGCCGGAGTTTCATAAGTTAAGCCGCGGGATCTACCACATCCGTTACGGAGTTCTCGTGCTGGTGGCGGTTCTCGCCATACCGGCCTATACGGCGCAGGGAATGAATACGTTCCTGTTCGGGAATGACGCGGTCGGCGCGGGCGAGGGCACGCAGGTTTACAATGACGAACAGTTGATCCTCGAAAAGTTCGGCCGCAGCAATATGATGATGGCCATTGTCCCGAACGATTCCCCGATCGATGAGAAGATGTTTACGGACGAGGTGGAGGCGCTTTCCTATACGAAAACCGTGACCTCCATGGCGGGTTCGGTCCCGGAGGGAGTGCCGGAGGAATTTCTGCCGGCCAGCATCACGGAGCAGTTACATAAGGGCGATTATTCGCGTATCCTGATCTATGTGCGCAGCAAGGGCGAGAGCCCCCTGGCTTACCGCTGTTCGGACGAAATTCAGGCGATCTTAAAGAAATATTATCCTGAGGATTCGTACCTGGTAGGGGCCACGCCTTCGACGCAGGATATTGAGACCACGATCACAAAGGACTACAGCAGGGTCAACACCCTGTCCCTGATCGGCGTGTTTGTGGTGGTGATGTTCAGCTTTAAATCCCTGATTATCCCCATGATTATCATGATCCCCATTGAAGTGGCGATTTTCGTGAATATGGCGGTTCCGTACATCAAGGGAGAGCTGATGATTTTCATGGGCTACATCATTGTGAGCTGTATCCAGCTCGGCGCTACGGTGGATTACGCGATTTTGACGACCAACAACTATCTGGAGTGCCGGAAGGAGGCTGAAAAGGGGGAGGCGGCGATCCTGGCGTTAAAGCGCAGCATCCCGGCCATCCTGACCTCGGGTTCGATCCTGACGATCGTGGGGTATATTCTTTACTATATCTCTTCCATCGCGGCGATCGGCGATATGGGGCACTTAATCGGGCGCGGAGCGTGGATGAGCATGCTGTTAGTCGGCTCCCTGATGCCCGCGTTTCTGGTCCTGTTTGACCGGATTCTGATGGAAAATGAATTTGAGCGCATCCACAACTTTTTTAAGGAGCGCAGACGCCGCCGGCTAGAACGCCTGAAACGTGCGGCCAGGAAGCTTAAGGAGGCCGGGGCGCATCCGCATAGAAAAAATGCGGAGGCCGGGCGTGCGGGCGCGGAAGCGGCGGCGGGCCGGATAGGCGGTATGGAAGAGACGGGCCAAAGGGCTGGTACGGATAGCATTGATAAAACGGATCACACCGATCAGACGGAAACAGACAGGGAGGCATTCAGGCAATGAGACGGAAAAACAGGGCGAGGTTCACAAGGAGGGCGGCGGCGGGCCTCATGGCAGGCGTTACGCTGTCCATGAGTATGGCGGTCCCGGCGCGGGCGGCGGCCCCGGCGGTGGAAGTGGATGAAACCATGTATGTGAATCTCGATTATTACGGGACGCCGACGCAGATAAATGTGGTGAAAGGCTGTACGTCCAACGGCGCGGCCTCCTATACGGATTACGGCGTTTATGACAAGCTGGTCAATATGACGGATAAGACAGAGCCGCAGGTGGGAGAGGGCTGCGTGACCTGGCAGCTCCCTGAGGAAAATAAACGGTTTTATTATCAGGGAACCATGCCGGAGGGCAGCATGGAGCTGCCCTGGAGCTTTGACGTTTCCTATAAGCTCAACGGCGTCAGCGCCGACGCCGCCAGCCTGGCCGGCGCGTCCGGCCTTGTGGAGCTGAATGTGAAGGCCGTCCCGAACCCTAAGGCCAGGGCGTATTACCGCAACAACATGATTCTCTCCGTGGTGATCCCGGTGGATATGGAAAAAGCCTACAGCGTAGAGGCTCCTGGCTCCCAGCTCCAGTCGCTGGGCAATAACACGGCCGTGATGTTTGCGGCTCTGCCCGGCGAGGAGGGCGACTATACAGTCCGGATCGGGACGGATTCCTTTGAGAGCGTGGGCGTGATCATGATGATGGTCCCGGGCACGATGGACGCGCTGAATCACATCAAGGATATTAAGGAGGCAAAGGATACCTGGCGTGAAGAGGGGGATCGGATGTATGACAGCATGAACCAGCTTCTCCGCTCCATGGAAGCCATGAAGGGGGACGTGGCCGGCGCGTCAAAGGGCGTCGCGGAGCTTGAACAGGCCAGGGCCAGCGTGAGCGCGAACCGGAAGCAGATCGAGGCCCTTTCCACACAGGCCGTTTCGGATCTCGCGTCCATCACGGAACAGACCGCGCGCCTGATCCCCTATCTGGACACGGCCCAGAGCGCCGTCACGGATATCAATGCCAATTTCGACGCCATTTACAATACCATGGAAGACACCCAGGATGAGCTGGACCGCCTCTACGACCGCCTGGGCGGGCTTAAGAATTCCCTAAATTCCCTGGCCGGCCAGATCGAGGGCGGAGTCAGTTTTGACGGCTGGAAACAGCAGATGGAAGAGATCGAAAAGGAGACGGAGGATCTGAAAGACCTTCTGGGCAGCCTGGACGGCCACATCGCAGACGGGACCGGCCTGTCTGAGACGGCAAAGGCCAGGATCGGCGGGCTTAAAGAGAACTTAAGCGAAGCGGACGCCTTCCGCTATGACCGCCGGCGCGCGCAGAGGGAAATAAAAGCAGAGGAAGCGCCGGAAGAAGCAGAGCAGGGAAAGACGGCGCAGGCAGGACAGGGCAGCCCGGAGGGCCGTGACGGCGCAGGGGACGCAGAGGGCGCGGAAGAGACAAAAGAGGAGGACATCACGGCATTTGGCCAAACCGTGACGGCGCTTCCCATGCCCGGCCAGGAGGCGCTTCTGTCTCCCGGCGAGGCTGAGTCCGCTTCGGGGGCAGAGTCAGAGAAAGGCGCGGCGGACGGGATGGCTGGAACAGATCCGGCCGCGGCTGGGACTGAAGCTGAGGATCTCAGAGGGCCCTCGGGCCTTCCGGGCAGCGGCGGCTATAATGAGGAGGATTTTGAAACCTGGAGCGAAGAGCTGGATCCGTATGCGGACGAGGTGGAGGAGACGCTTTCCGCCCTTCTGGGAACCGGGTACACGGCGCAGGCAGAGGAGCAGCTCTCAGCGATTGATACGATTCTGGGGAGCGCAGGCTCATTCCAGCAGTCCGCGGCGGCCGTGATCGGCAAAATCAACGCCGTCTGCGCGAGCGCCGGAAATGCGAGCGAGCGGGCCGGCGCTACGGTATCGGCCCTGCGCGGCGTGACGGATGAGCTCATCAACCTTCTGGATGACGGCAGAGTCCTGATCGATACGGCAGACGGCTATGTGCCGTCCCTTTTAGACGGGCTGGGCGATACGCAGGAGCTTTTACGGCGCCTGACAAAGGCCATGGGATCCGCCCACGGGCTGCTGAGCATGGTCAACACAACCGTGATCGGGGCCGGGGATTCCCTGGACGCAGGCGCAAGAGACAGCTTAAAAAGCATGAAAGGCGTGCTGGATAAGAGCATCGGCGTGCTGGATGATATCACCCAGGTCCGCGAGGCCAGCGAGAGCATGAAGCAGACGCTGGACGAGGAGCTGGATAAATTCGAGGAGGAAAACTTATTCCTGAACCTGGATCCCGAGGCGGATATGGTATCCTTTACGTCATCGGAAAACCGTTCGCCCAGAAGCCTCCAGATCATCCTGCGGACGGATGAGATAAGCGATGAGGATCATACGACCGATATCTCGGACGCAGAGGAGCTGGACAGCGAGGATTTAGGGCCGTTTGAGCGGATGTGGCGGGTGCTGGTGCGGATAGTGGAGGCGGTGATTGCGATATTCAGGGAGAGGTGATGCGGGAGCGGAGAAAGGCGGGGGGAGCAGCAGTTCAGACAATCGGAACTGCTGCTCTATACCACTGCCTCAATCAGTTTTTTTCCATCTATCACTCTTTCCTTGACGCCTGCTTTTTTGTGTTTATTAAAATTGAAACTGACCAGATATCCCTCATTGAGATGATAATCATCCAAATAACCCAATAATTGCGCTTCTCCCTGCTCATTATATTCATTTCCCCGCCAGATTTTAAGTTCACAGACATATTGCCTGCCATGGTAATCAATGATGATATCTGTCCTCCGCATATTTCTTGTTCTGGCTTCTATATAATAATTTCCAACGCCATTAATGATCGGTTTAAGGTAAAGCAGAAAAAAACGCCTGCCGTTTTCTTCCAGAAATGATTCCTCTGCATCGGAATAAATTTCTGTAAATGCTTCTACAAACCGTTCCAGCACCCTTTTCATATCCAGCGTCCCGTTCCGTATAAATTGATTGCGTTCTAAAACAGCCGCTTTATAAATCTTACTGTTCAGGATCTCTTCCGACATAAAAAGATTGTACAGCCTTGTCTCAAAAATGCGGTTCGATATAACAATCGTTCCCTGCTCATTTTTTATCAGTCCAGATATTAGCCCGATATTGATCGCATATACATCCGGATTATAAGGAAATTTTTCACCGTTAAACAATATTGAATACAGGGTCTTTTTCAATTCCCCGAAATCATTTAGTTTTTTAATCATGTCATCAAACAATGTATTGGATTCCGCCAGTAATTCTTTTATGGCTTCGGTAAATCCCTCCCTGTTCCAAACCGTCATTCCGGAAGGCCATTGTAATTTTTGCGGGAGAATCTCATCCATAATCTTACAGATACGGGACACCAAAAACGGGTACCCGGACGTATAAGCGTAAATTGCCTGCGACATTTCCTCTATGTCCATACCCGTATGCCTGTCCCGCTCGTATTCGGATAGCATATCCGCGATTTCCGCGGCCTGAAAGCTCATATCCACTGCAAAATCAGACGCGATATTCCACGGGCTGTTATATTCATGAGCCAAATCGGGGCGCATTTTCAATTTTAAATTTTTGATATCATAAACCCCGGCCAGTATAACAGAATGAAAGGTAGGCTGTTTTCTTCTTCTGAGATATTTGTCCCGCAGCATCCCAAGGAATGAAAGAAAAATCCTCTGGCCGCTGGCCTGATCCACCTCGTCAATAATTAAAATCACAGGATTATCCGCTGTTTTACACATTTCTGAAATCAGATTGGATATCGTAAACAGATTCGTATCCAGGGAAGTTCTGCGGCTCATTTTCCCGCATTCGGTTTGTGAAGACTCTGAAATACCCCTTGTCTCCTGATAGGTAAGAGAATTGTGCAAAAGGCCGCATAAACGCTGCCCGAACGAAGTCTCTGTCTCATAAACATCATCGCTCATTCCCTCAAAGCTGATCGGGAACACACAATAGCGCCCTGACAAGCGTTCCGACAGAAGACTGAGAAGCGTTGTTTTCCCATACTGACGGGCCCGGTTGATTGTAAAATATTCTCCGCACGCCACCAGGCGCTCAATCTCATCCAGGCGCTTTTCCATATTGATCATATAATGCTCATTCGGGTAGCACGTTCCCGTTGTATTAAAATGTTTGCTCATGACATGGCTCCTCCCATTGAACCGGCTTTTTTCTATTATATACGCCCGGACATCGGGATTCAAGCCAGAGTTTCCGCCTGCTCCTTACTGCTCACACCCCGGCATCCCGCAGCAGCTCCCTCCTGTCGAGAATTTAAACATTTTACCGAAATAAACTCCTTGCATAAAACAGATCTTATATTATAATAGTAAGGTAGCCTGATGTTTCGGGGAGGCAGTCGCCCCGGCTTTCGCCGCCGGGGGAGGTACAGATGAGAGAACGGCATCCGGAAGTAGAGAAAGCGGCAGGATATCTGAATCATATTCCAAAATTTACGAAGAGAAAGCACACAGGAGAAGAGCTCAGGCAGATGCTCTCGATGCTCGGCGCGGCGCAGGAGGGGATGCGGATCCTTCATGTGGCGGGTACGAACGGAAAGGGCTCGGTCTGCGCGTTCCTCGACTCGGTTTTGAGGGAGGCCGGATACAGGACGGGGCTTTTTACGTCCCCGCATCTGGTTTCCGTGAAGGAGCGGTTTGTCTTTAACGGCAGGCCCGTTTCGGACGCCGTTTTTCTGAAGGCGTTTGAGGCGGTGAGGGAGAGGATCGGATCGTTTGAGGCAGAGGGCCTTGGACATCCGTCGTATTTTGAGTTCCTGTTTTTTATGTTTATGGCAATGGCGCGGGAGGAGGCGCTTTGCCCGGATTTTGTGATCCTGGAGACCGGGATGGGGGGGAGGCTGGACGCGACCAATTGCATTGTCCGTCCGCTGGTCACGGTGATCACCTCCATCAGCCTGGATCACACGGAGTATCTGGGCGCTGCGATCCCAGAGATTGCGGGGGAAAAGGCCGGGATTATCAAGCCGGGCGCGCCGGTGGTGTATGACAATACCGTGGAGGAGGCGTCGGAGGTGATCCGCAGGCGCGCGGGGGAGCTTGGCTGTCCAGCCTGGCCGGTGGATGCGGGGCTTTGCAGGGAGTATGAGCTTCTGGACGGCTGTATAGAGGCTTTTGTGTATACACAGCCGGGCCGGACGCGGGAGTGCTGCCGGCTGGAGATTCCGTTTGCGGCAGAGTACCAGCTTGTGAACGCCCTCCTGGCGTTTCGGACCGCGCTTCTTTTGGGGATCGGAGAGGCTGCGATATGCCGCGGAATCCGCAAAACAGTCTGGCCGGGGCGGATGGAGGAGCTTCGGCCGGGCCTGTTTGTGGACGGCGCGCATAATGAGGCCGGGATCCGGGCCTTTTCGCGGGCGGCGAGGGCTGTCTCGGACCGCCGCGGGGCAGGGCGCAGGATTCTTTTGTTTGCAGTTGTGTCGGATAAGGATTATGAGCGGATGGCTGAGGCTTTGCAGGAGGAGCTCGCGCCGCATATGTGGCTTTTGACGCGCGTGGGGAACAGCCGGGGACTTGAGCTGTCAACGCTTTACGGCGTGGTTTCGCGGGTTTTGGAGGCGTCTTCCCGCGCGGGCGCGCATGGGGAGGAGACGGACCGCGGGGAGGCGGGGATATTTCCGGATACAGGTTCTGCGCTGGCTTTTGCAGAGAAGGCGGCCCGGGACGGGGATCTGATCTTTTGCGCGGGTTCCCTGTATCTGGCGGGTGAGATAAAGGATGAGATTCGGCGTTTGGAGGAGGAACGAACATGAGCGATGAAGCGTTAAATATAAATTTTGATGAAGAGATTAAACAGTTTAAGCCCTGCCTGGAGGTGGAGGCGATCGGCGACGCGATTGTAAAGAGCGATTTGACGGATATGTCGGATATCATAATGGAGCTTTTAAAGCAGGCGTAGAGATAGGCGGTGGAAATGGATCAGATGAAAAAAATCCGCCTGGCCGCCAACAGCTTTTATAATGCCGGACTGGAGCGGGCGCAGAGAAGAGACTTGACGGGCGCGGTCTACTGCCTGAAAAAGTGCCTGAACTTGAACAAATACCAGGTAGACGCCAGAAACCTTCTGGGGCTTATCTATTATGAGATGGGCGAGGTGTCGGAGGCGCTGGTGCAGTGGGTCATCAGCATGAATTTTATGGAGGAGAACAACCGCGCGGATTTCTATTTGGAACAGATCCAGCGCAAGCAGGAGCGCCTGGACATTGTGAGCCAAAATGTGAAAAAGTACAATCTGGCCCTGTCGCAGGCCCGCAGCGGGAGCGACGATCTGGCGGTGCTGTCCCTGACCCGCGTTGTGGAGTCAAATCCGAGATTTGTAAAGGCCCATCTTTTGCTGGCTCTTTTGTATATTATCCATGAGGACTACACCAAGGCGGGGAAATCGCTCTACAAGGTGCTGCGCATTGACAGGAATAACCCCAAGGCGAACTGGTACATGTCCATTGTCAAGGCCAGGACGGGAAAGGCGGAGATTGAGCGCAAAAAGATAAAGAATGCATTTTCCCACAGGCAGATGCAGGATGATGACGTGATCATCCCGCCCAGCTACAAGGAGAATACGGGGCTGCAGACGATCTTAAATATCGGGGCCGGGCTTCTTCTGGGGGCTGCCGTGATCTTTTTCCTGGTCATGCCTGCCATGGTGAAGCGGCTGAATAACCAGCATGTGGAGGAGTTAAAGCAGTACAATGAGCAGCTCGCCCAGAAGAACGGCGAGATCGAGGGCTTAAACCAAATGATGGCGGGCTATGAGAATGATAAGGAGTACGCGGAGCAGCAGCTCGACACGTATTTAAACAGCAGCGACAATGAGGTGAGCCAGTATGCGATCCTGGTCAAGATGATGCAGGCCAGGCAGAGCGACAATCTGACCGACGCGGTCATGCTCTATCCCGGCTTTGACCCGTCCCTCTTTACGGACGAGACAGTGCGCGCCGTGGCGGAGGGGATCAAGCAGGATATTGAGACAAACGGGTATGAGACACTGGAGGCGCTGGCTTACACCATGTGGTCCGCAGGCCGCATGGGCGAGGCAGTCACGTATTATCAGACCTGCCTGGCGATCCGCCCGGACAACCCTGCTGTGCTTTTAAACCTGGGCATGATCAACCGCGCCCAGAACCAGACAGACGCCGCGGTGGAGCTTTTTACGCAGATTGTGACGCAGTATGCGGATTCGGAGCAGGCGCAGCGGGCCAGCCAGGAGCTGGCGGAGCTGGCGCCCCAGACAAGGCCGGCTACCGTGCCGGGCCAGTCGATCGTGAACCGCGGCGAGGGCGTAGTGCCGGAGAGCACGGCCGGGGCGCAGGAGACGGAAGCAGGGACAGAAGAATCCGCGGCGGAGAGCGAAAGCGGGGGTGAAGGCGAAGGAGAAACAGAGAGCGGGGCCGCCCGTGAGACCGGCGCAGGAGACGAAGAAGGCGGGGAGACGGCCGCGTCCCGGGAGGCGGAAAGCGAATAGTTCACGGAACGGCTGCTTTTTAGCCGGGCCGTGAATAGCAACCTTTTTACGATAGGGATGTTCATCCTGTTTCGTGAGAGATGGGGGCATGCCAATACAGCGGGAATGATGGTTTCAAATACAGGACGGCCCTGGGGGAATCCCCTGAAAACAGTATAAATAAGGCGTTGCGAAAGAAAAAGGCCGCGGGCGGCAGGTGGTTTTTCGCAGCGCCTTTTGCGTGGAATTTTGCGTAAGGATCTGTTAAAAGACGGCGGACGGAGAAGGCGCGGGCAGGAACCGGATGCGGCAGGCTATGGCAGATGACTGCGCAGAAGTTTAAGCTGACGGAACGGTTACATTATTGCAGGTTAAGGAGAGTGGCTGGCATGGAAAAGGAATTGTTTAGCTATGAGGCGGATGGGACGGCGCTGATCATCCATCTGCCCGGGGAGGTGGATCACCACAATTGCATTACATTAAAATATGAGACGGATCTGCTTTTGGAGGAAAATTATATCAACCGGATTGTGTTTGATTTTACCTCCACGGAATTTATGGACAGCTCGGGGATCGGAGTGCTCTTAAGCCGGTATAAGCAGATGGAAGGGAGCGGCGGCACGGTGGCCGTGTACGGGGTGGGGCCGAGGATTGGGCGGATCCTTAAAATCGGCGGCGTAAACCGCCTGGTGCAGGAATACCGCTCCAGGGAAGAGGCGCTGGGAAAGCCGTGAGCGAGAGGGTGAAAGGAGAAATGCGGACGTGGAGGAAGAAAAGGCAATGAAGCAGAGTGAGGCAAGGGACTGGATGAGAATGGAGATCGAGAGCAGCTCGAGAAACGAGGAATTTGCCCGTGTGACGGCGGCGGTCTTTTTAAGCCGCCTGGATCCGACGCTGGAGGAGATAAATGACGTGAAAACAGCCGTATCCGAGGCGGTGACGAACTGCGTGATCCACGGCTACGAGGGCGGCGCGGGCGTGATTTACATAGAGGCGCAGACAGAAGGGCGCGATTTTGTGATATCCATCCGGGACGAGGGAAAGGGGATCGAGGACGTGGCGCGCGCCATGGAACCGATGTATACAAGCGATACCACAGGAGAGCGATCCGGCATGGGATTTTCCTTTATGGAAGCCTTTATGGACGAGGTGGCGGTGGATTCGCAGCCAGGCCGGGGAACCCGGGTGACGATGAAAAAGAAAATCGGCAGGTGAACCAATGGATGAGACCATGAAACTGATTGAGATGGCTCACAACGGGGATAAGGCAGCCAGAGAGCGGCTGGTAATGGACAACGTAGGGCTGGTCTGGAGCATTGTCCGGCGCTTTACGGGAAGAGGATGTGAGACAGAGGATTTGTTTCAGATTGGGAGTATTGGCCTCATCAAGGCAATCGATAAATTTGACACGGCGTATGAGGTCCGCTTTTCCACCTATGCCGTACCGATGATCGCCGGCGAGATCAAACGTTTTCTGAGGGATGACGGCATGATCAAGGTGAGCCGTTCCATCAAGGAAATGGGGGTGCGCGTCGCGGCGGCCAGGGAAACGCTGTCCGGCCTTCTGGGCCGGGATCCGACGGTGGACGAGCTGGCCGACCGTCTGGGGGTCAGCCGCGAGGAGGTCGCTGCCTCCCTGGAGGCCGGCAGCCAGGTGGAGTCTCTCTACGCCCCGTCCGGATCAGGGGATGACAATAATTTAACGCTCTTAGACCGCGTGGCCGAGGAGCGGGAGGCGCATGAGGAACTTCTCGACCGCATGGTCCTCGGCCAGCTTTTAAAGGCGCTCGACCGGCAGCAGAGGGAGATCATCATCCGGCGCTATTTCTACAATCAGACGCAGACGCAGATCGCAAAGCTCCTGGGCATCTCCCAGGTCCAGGTTTCGAGGATGGAGAGAAAGATTTTGAAGGAAATGAGGCGGATGCTTTAGAGTCAACAACCCCGCTGCAAGCAACGGGCATCAAACTTGCAGCGCTGCAGAGCAGCAGGGTATTTGACCCTCGCGGCAGCCGCCAAATGTGCATGCAAGCATGCCCGCCTGGCTCATTGCTCACGGGAATAAGTTTGAAAATGCGTCCGCCCGCCGGGAGAAAAACAGACGGCGGGATGGATATTTCAGATTTCAGATATGCTTTCCGGGGCGCATCATTTTTTTATGAATAAAACAGCCGTTTTATTTCCATACTATCCTTAAAAGAATCTATAAAAAAGGATGTGATGGAAATGGGTTTAGGTAAAAAGACAGGAATTTTTCTTCTGTTGTGCTGTATGGCCGCCATTGTGGCCGTGGTGTGGTACTGCCTTTTAAGCGTAGGGCAGGTTCCGGATCGCATGGACGGGACTTTTGTGGCCGTTCCGGCGATTGAGATGAAGGCGGAGATGGCCGCATGACGCAGACGGTGTATGTGAAGCTGAACCAGATCACACAGGTTCATGAAAAAGCCGTTTTTTTAAGCGATATCGCAGAGGTGTACTGCAGCGATAAGCCCACGGCCAGCAGATGCAGGGCGGTGAAGGTGCAGTCTATCCATTCCGATAAAGAAAAGCGGTATATGGGAAGCATTGTAGATATTGTGGCAAAGCTGGGGGAACAGGTTCCGGAGGCGGAGGTAAGCAGCATCGGCGAGTCGGATTTTATCATCGATTACCGCCCGCCGTCAAAGCCTCATTACGGCTGGCAGTGGCTGAAAACGGCATTTGTCTGCCTGACCTGCTTTGCAGGCGCCGCGTTTGCAATCATGACCTTTAATAACGACGCCAATGTGACAGACATTTTTAATGAGATTTACAGGCTGGCAATGGGAGCGGAGTCAAATGGCCGGACCCTGCTGGAATTCGGTTATTCCATCGGGCTTGCGATCGGGATCGTCATATTTTTCAACCATTTTGCCGCCTGGAAGCTGAATACGGATCCCACGCCGCTGGAAGTGGAGATGCGCCTGTACGAGGAAAATGTGAATAAAACGCTGATCCAGAACAGCGGCAGAAAGGAGTCGGGTGTCGATGTTTCTTAGAGAATGCGCGCTTCTTTTGATCGGCCTCAGCGCCGGCGGCATCATCGCGGCCGGCGTCTTTGCATTCCTGGCCATGATCGGCGTTTTTCCCAGGCTTATGGGACGGACCAGGACAGGATCGCATATTTTTTTGTATGAAACGGCCATCATTCTGGGCGGTATTGCGGGAAATGTGATGGATCTGTATGAGATCCCGTTCCCGTTCGGGGCCGCCGGCAGCGGGATTCCGTTTTTGGGCCATGCGGCGCTGGGAATATTCGGGGTGTGCTCCGGGATTTTTGTGGGCTGCCTGGTGATGTCGCTCGCCGAGACCCTTAAGGCGCTCCCGGTGATCAGCCGGAGGATCCGGCTGGCGGTGGGACTGCAGTATATTATACTGTCCGTGGCGCTGGGGAAGCTGTGCGGGGCGGTGGTCTATTTTGTGCATGGAATCGGAGAGTAGGGGGCTTTGGCGTAAGAGAGGGTGTTGGCAGGAAGAAAGGACTGCTGACAGGAGAAAGGACGGGAGACCATGGAGATTAATAAAAAGGAATACGGCGCATATGTGAAGGAGATCACGCCGGTACACAGCACGCTGAAAAACGTGTGCGCGGCCTTTGTCAGCGGCGGGGCTATCTGTGTGCTGGGGCAGGGGCTGATCAATGGCTTTAAGATGAATGGAATGGAGCAGGACGCGGCGTCCGCCTGGACGCTGATGTGCCTGATTTTCCTCAGCGTGCTTTTGACGGGGCTTAATGTATTTCAGAAGCTTGCCAAATTCTGCGGCGCGGGCGTGCTGGTGCCGATAACGGGGTTTGCCAATTCGGTGGCTTCGCCGGCGCTTGAGTATAAGGCAGAGGGACAGGTGTTTGGAATTGGGTGTAAGATCTTTACCATTGCTGGGCCGGTGATACTGTATGGAATATTGGCAAGCTGGGTGCTTGGAGTGATTTATTGGATTGGGGGAGCGATGGGGGTTATTTGATAAGTGGTTAGGAAAACAGATAATTAATCTGGTGATTAGTTTTATAAGCAGGATGATGAATGGATAAAATGGTTCATTATTCTGCTTTTTATTGTATTTCTAAAGTTTTTAGACTATAATGACATATATTGAGTGTGAAGTATCTGTAAGACAGGCGTGCATATCATAGTGAAGAATAGTTTGTTTTATATTAATCCAGAATATGCAAATAAGACGTATATAGTTACTTAAGACAAATAGACAGGAGGTAAAACGGTGTTTTTAAAGCAAATACAGGTCAAGAACTTCAGGTTGTTGATGGATTATAATGTAGTATTGGATGAAGGTTTGACACTTTTCGTAGGAAAAAATAATGCAGGGAAAACCACGCTTATGAATTTGATCAAACTGGTGGTTGAAGGCAGCAAATTAAGATTTATCATATATGACAGCGGATCAAAAAGAAACATTACCAAGTTCTCATAATGGTTTAGGATACAAGAATCTTATAAAAATCACATTATTGTTGAAAGAATTTGCCAGAGATGTAAGGCAAAACGCTAAAAGCGCTATTCCTATTCTATTTTTAGAGGAGCCTGAGGCTCATATGCACCCTCAATTGCAGGCGGTATTTGTAGGACATTTAGAAGATGTTCTTTCAAAGTTTTCAGGAAATCCAATTCAGATTATAATGTCTACACACTCTTCACATATAGCAAATACAGTGCCATTTAAAAATATACGGTATTTACGGAAAAAGTCAAATCAGGTTATCTGCAAAAATTTAAATGAGTTTTGTGGAGAAAAAGACAGAATGGGAGAAGAGTATGAGAAAAACATTGATTTTCTGCGAAAGTATTTGACACTTAGCAGGTGCGATCTATATTTTTGTGATAAAGCTATTTTGGTAGAAGGAGCTGCAGAGCGTCTGTTGTTGCCGGATATGATAAAGAAATGCGAGAGGGCAGGAAAATTTGCCGGAGTAACTCCTACATTAACCTCCCAATACTGTACTATCATTGAAGTGGGAGGTGCGTATGCACACCGTTTCTTTGATTTTGTGGATTTTTTGGAAATTCCCACTTTAATTTTGACGGATATTGATTTTGTCGATAAGAATCAAAGAAAGGCTCTGCGAAAAAATGCAGATAATACATCTAATAGTACTATAAAGAAATGGGGACATGATATACTTAATATAGCATTAACGAGGAAAATTGATTTAGAACAAATACTTGCTTTAACTGATGCACAGAAAACGAATGGACTTCGTCATCTGGAATTTCAAATGGAAGAGAACGGGGCCTATCCGCGAAGTCTGGAAGAAGCGATTATGAATGTTAATCGAGAATATTATGGAATAGAAACAGAGGAAAGGGACATTGATTTTGATGAAAATGAAGAGAGAAAGACAGACTTTGCACTGGATTTGATTTTAGGAGACATATCAGATAATTATCAAGTCCCATCTTATATTGAAAAGGGACTTGTATGGTTAAATGGTCAGTCAAAAGTTCCTGATTCTGTAAAAGTAAAGAAAAAATTAAGGCGACCTTATAAAAAAAGAATAAATGCGAAAACAGACAAGAACACTGGAGGAGATATTGGTGTCGAGCAAATATGAAATAGCTAAGAAAAGAGCAGATGAAATAGATGCCGAAATTATAGAAACCCTAAAGACAGGTAAGAACTTCCGAGTCGAGGCAGGGGCTGGATCGGGAAAGACGTATTCTTTAAATAAAGTGATTGAATGGGTGGAAGATAATTACTGGGAAAATCTTAAGATGAAAAAACAGAGTGTGGCATGTATTACATATACTAATGCAGGGGTAAATGTTATCGCATCAAGATTACGCACAGATAATTTTATAAAGCCAATGACAATTCATTCATTTGCATGGGAACTTATTGGACAATTTGCGCAAGATTTAAAACGGCTGGTGATTGAACTGGGATTAGTGCCAGAAGGGGTAACAGAAAAGGATTTTGATAAGATACAATATACTGTTGGGGCAAGATATGTAGAGAATAAAATAATATAGGATTCTATTTGATGAGTATTTGACAATACATGATATTATGGAAAACATTGGATGGTTGAGTTGAGTATGGTGAGAGCCAGAGTTATACTCGCCGATATGCAAGATAATGTAAGAAGATAAACTGTAGGTAAGGGAGAAGATGGATTTGATGTCGGAAAAAAGGCTGAATAATACAATATTTTTAATGTATCTTGTGACAGAAAATTATCGTAAAAAATATGGCCTCTCCAGACAGGAGTATTTGCAGTTGGATAAGAAATATAAAATTTTAAATTATATTTCAGAGTGTCCGGATGTTTTTGATAGTATGACAGAGGCGGAAATGGTGGAGGAGGTTGATCAATATGTATCAGAATCTTAAATATGTATTATACCACGGGACAATCGCCACTATTGAGAAAATTGATATAAGTCAGGGAAAAGGAAGGAAAGATTTTGGAAAAGGGTTTTATATGGCTGTTTCTCGCGCCCAGGCAGTAGGCATGATGCATAAAAAGTATAAAGAGGCAGTCAGACGGAGCAGGAATAAAAGAGATTCTGATTTTACGGAACATCTTTATCAAATTGAATTGGATGCTGTGGCAGTTAAAACTTTAAAGATAAGATTTTTTGAACAGGCAGATGAGGATTGGCTGGATTTTGTTCTCATGTGCAGGGAAAAGGGAGGAACAACACATGATTATGATATGGTAATTGGGCCGACAGCGGATGATGATACTATGCTGTGTCTGAAAACATACTGGGATGGCCTATATGGAACAGTTGGTTCGTCTGAAGCAAAAAGGATTCTCCTGAACAATTTGGAGACAGAAAACTTAGGAATCCAGTATTTTATTGGGAAGCAGGAAGTTGTGGATCATGTAATAAAGAGTATGAAAGAAGTAGATTGGAGATGACATTGTGAAGGAGAGTAAAATTGAAACGACAATCGGTTTGTGTATAGTTGCGCTGAGTAAATTTCTGATGAAGAAATATAGTGTGTCAGAAGAAGAAGCGTATCAGCGGCTTATGGAGATGGAATTATATGAACTGTTACTTGATGCAGATACTCGACTTTATTTGGAACCGAATGAGTTTCTGATTCGGTGCTGTGAGATGGAATGTGATAAAGGAAAAGAGGCATTGTATAGATTTATAAGCACAGATTAAATGTAGAGAAAAAATGATTTGGCTGCTACTGGGACGACAAGATGATTTGGAAAGAGAATTATCAATTAAATGTATCAGAGGAAATCGAAGATGAGGTCAGGAATATGTGTTCGTATAGCCAGGTGATAGAGGATAGAAAGAGAAAACATTACTGATTGTAAAGGCAGAATATTATGTGTATAATAAGACTAAAGCATACTTAAGTGTACAAATTTTGTACAAGGACCACATATTATTCAGATAAAGAGATAGGGAACCATGAAATACGCTATTGATAGATATGAGATAGGGTCAGAGAAAGAGGTTAGTGCAGATATCTTTTATAATAAGTATATTCCCCGGAAAAAGGACAGGTTTTTTTGTCCTGAATGCGGTGAGCCAGTATTTTGGAGTTCCAGAGGAGGTTCACAGCCGGACAAGTTTTCGCATTACAACAAGACCGAACAGACCCCGGAATGTGATAAACGAGTGGACGGGCGCTCAGGATTGAATTTGTATGAGCGTGTTGGATTGCCTCTTTATCTGTCTATCAGAGCTGTTAATCAGTTTTCTCTGATGATAGGATTTCCTGCGGTTGGTAGTAAAGCGGCATAAGAATTTGCCCAAAAAGTCAAGAATGCAGCCGCCCCAAAAGATTTGGACGCCCCTGCAGAACTCACCGCGTTTCCGGTTTATGTAGGACTGCCGGATGTCAATGTAGCAGAGACCAAAGAAGACTTTTTGAAGCTTGGCGCAGATGCAGTGTTTACAGATGGACTTCTTGCATCCATAGAAATGGCCGATATTGATCATCTTCAGCCCAGTATGGCAGGATTTTCCATTTCAGATGGAGGGACGGCAAACATAAACTTTGGCGTGTCAGACGGGGCGCTGGCGATTAGAGGAATTAACGATTGATCATGGACAGAGGGTTACTGCTGAAAAGCGTATAACGGAAACGGTAATTTTTTATATTTTTTTCAAGGGCGGCTGTCCATTCACCTGGGGCCGCCCTGGCTTTTTTTATAAATAACCAGTCAGCCTTTGTAAGCTGTGTCCGCCAGAGTAAACAATAACCGACTATGCCCCCGCACGGAGGAAAGTGATCAAACAGCTTGACAAAATTTAACAGGGGGGGGATACAATAGAGGAGATGAAAAGCA
This sequence comes from Otoolea muris, assembly GCF_943193115.1. Taxonomy (NCBI): domain Bacteria; kingdom Bacillati; phylum Bacillota; class Clostridia; order Lachnospirales; family Lachnospiraceae; genus Otoolea; species Otoolea muris. Next base: position 36,706 of record NZ_CALPCY010000022.1, on the reverse strand, counting down.
TCAAAGGAGGAATCTGGAAATGAAATTGACAAAAGCAATGCTCGCGGGAGCCATCCTTTCCGCGCTCTCAGCAGGCACGGCCTTTGCCGGGACATGGGAAAAGGGCCAGGCGCCGAACCAGGATAGGTGGCAGTATTCTAACGGGGACGGAACCTATGCCAGGGATGGCTGGCAGTGGATCGACGGAGATAACGACGGGACGGCGGAGTATTACTATTTTGACAGCGAGGGCTGGATGCTGTCCGACACCATAACGCCGGACGGGAACCGGGTAAACGCGGACGGCGCGTGGGTGATAGACGGCGCGGTACAGACGCAGCAGGTAAATGCGCTTCCTGCTGCAGCAGCAGAGGATACCGCTGCGCCGGCCGGCATGGGTATAAGCGGGACATACAGCTATTACAGCACATGGTATGCTAAAACGGGAAATATCGATACAAGCGGCGCAGGCAAAGATCTTTCTTTTGCAGGCAGTGTTACGATCACAGAAGTGGACAGCAGCACGATACATGTAGTGCTTGGCAAGTTTACGTATAGTCCGGAAGGCGTCGTCGTCCTGAAAAAGCAGGGCGATACGTATGTGTTTGATTCCTATCTCGGGCAGGATTGGGGCGAACTTTATGCCAAAAACTATGTGCCGGAAGTGCGTTTTAACGGAAACAGCGTCGAGATAGCGCAAAAAGATTTTATGTATAATATAGGAGACATAATCTCCTGGAGGACATATAACCGATAAACAGAATCCCGGGCTGCACTCATTTTAACGGATTTTATGAAGGAGGAAAACTCAAAAATGAAAAAGACAATAAAAACTTTCGTATGCGCAGGGCTTGCGTCCTGCCTCGTATTGGGGACTATGACCGCTTCCTTTGCGGGTCCGGCTGCGGAAGCCGCCGTATCGCAGACGTAGCAGGCTGATACGAGCGCCGCGGCGGATGTGGCGGGAGACTCCGCAGCCGCGGCGGATACGGCGGCAGATTCCGCGGCCGGCGCGGCTGCTCTCTGGATGTGGACGGAGAACGCGGACGGGACGCGCGTGATGGACGAGGCCTTGATGCATCAGGACTTCAATGATTTTTTCAATTTTATGGCCTCTTTTGACGGCAAAGAGTTCCCGTATCATTCCACGCAGGAGACGGTGGCCGCCTGGGCGCAGGTTTCGGAGAGGGGAGCGGCGTGGAAGGCCCTGTTTGACCAGTATGGCATCCCGTATGACCTCTGCGGGGAGAATCCGTACCAGGCAAGGGGCGCCGCGTTCACGACCGCGCCGGGCAAGTCGGCGGACGAGCAGTACAGCGTGGCCGGAGCTGTGCAGATGATGATCTGGATTCTGACAGACGGGATGTCCCAGGCAGAGTTTAACATGAGTATCGCAGGGGACGGGGCGGTTACCGTAACCGCTTCCCTTCAGATGTTTGGATAATACGGAAGGACGGCCCGGCAGGGCCGGGTTCAGGCAGCCAAAACGGCTGCCTGAACTATTGCCCGGCACAGGAATGGCAGACTGCGTCCGCGGATAAACAGCGCCCGTGGATGCATGCAATGCCGCGCCTGCGCCAGGCCAATCACGCGCAGAAGGGAAAGAGACGATGAGGCAGCGAAAGAGGACGGCCGTATGGCTTTTCTGTATGATTTTTATAACCGCCGCAGGCGTATGGCATGGCAAAGGCCGGGCCCTTGCGGGGTGGATCGAGACGCCGGAATTCCGCTTTATGGAGGAGGACGGCAGCTTTAAGACAGAGGAGTGGTATCAGAGCGAAAGCGGGGACTGGTACTATTTTGACGAAAACGGGCAGATGGCGACCGGGTTTTACCGCTTCGGGGATGGCAGGACCTTTTTTTCAACGGAGACGGAGCGCGGGAGACGGGCCTGATACGGGTGGACGGGAGGGCGTACTATTTTGATGAAAACGGCGTCATGGCGGTGGGAAAGGCCGTGGTAAACGGGACGCAGTATGAGTTTACGGCTGAGGGGCTCGCGGATCCATCGATCCGCGTCCCGGCTGTGAAATGGTATGCGCTGGACGACGGGGTGGTCATGGAACGGAACCGCCATTTTAAGGCAAACGGGAGCGAGAACTTCCACCTCCCGGCCTGGGGGATGCTGCTCCTCGGTCTTCTTCTGCTGGCTGTGGGCAGGAAGCGGGAGGACAGGGCGGAGCTGTTTTTCCTGTATGCGGCCGTCCTGTTTGCCAGCGTGCCCCTGTTCCTGCCTTATCTGGTCCGGGGGCATGATATGCGGTTCCACTTAAACCGCATACTGGGGCTTAGGGATTCCCTGGGGTATGGGATGTTTCCGGCGCGCTTAAACAGCTTTTCCTTTAACGGCTTCGGCTACGGGGAGCCGGTATTTTACCCGAACCTGTTCCTGTATATCCCGGCTCTTTTGATGAAAGCCGGGGTCCCGATGGTAAACGCCGTGCAGCTCTGGCTCATGCTCTGCCACGCGGGGACGGCGGCGATCATGTATTTCTCGGCCGGCCGTCTGTTTGGCTCCCGGATAACGGGGTGCTTGTGCAGTATACTGTATACGCTGGGGATCTACCGGCTGGGGAACTGCTATACGCGCTCGGCGTACGGGGAGTTCCTTGCCATGATGTTCCTGCCGCTCGTGATATACGGCTTTTACGAGGTCTTTTTCGGCGATGGACAGAAGTGGGCGTTTCTCACGATCGGCCTGACCGGCGTTTTGCAGAGCCACATCATCACCGCCGCGCTGACAGCGGCCGCGTGCTGTGCCGCGGGCCTCATCTGCATCCGGCGGATCTTTAACAGGGAGCGCTTCGCCGCGCTTACAAAAGCCCTCGCATTTACGGCCGGCCTCAACCTGTGGTTCCTGTTCCCGCTTGTGGACTATATGCGGGCGGGGATCAACCTGGATGCGCTGCAGTACCCGGGGGACAGATACGCGCTGACGCTGTCCAAGCTTTTGGAGCTGTTTCCCATCGCCATGGGGGCCACGCCGTCCATCGACTACGGGGCAAGGGATTCCATGGCCTTAGCCCTCGGTTTCCCGGTACTGGCCGCCACGGGCCTGCTTATTTTTTCAGTGGATGCAGCAGAAAAAAGAGGCGGCGGGAGAGAGCGCGCAGGAAGAGGATGGAAATGAAAGCAGGGCGCATGCGGGCCAGGCTCTGGCGCGCCGGTTCCTTCTGATTGGAGGCGCGGCCGCCTTTGCCTCCCTGGCGCTGTTTCCGTGGAAATACCTGATGCAGTTCGGATGGTTCCGCCTGGCGGCCTCCTATATCCAGTTTCCCTGGCGTCTGGTCGGCGCAGCCCTCTGTTTCCTCTCCCTGGCCGGCGGCTATGCCGTCAGCCGCCAGTGGGGAGGCGCGCGCCGCTTCCGGGCCGGAAGGGTATGCGGATCTGCCGCTGTTTTATTATCCCGGCTACCGCGCGGTAAGCGCGGACGGCGGCCAGCTTCCGGTGATCCGTTCGGAGGACGGCCTGGCGCGCGTGCTCTTCGCGGGGGAAGCGCGGGGGGAGATCCATGTGTTTTACAGGGAACGAAGGCTGTGGAGGCTGTGTGAAATCATTTCTGTGGGAACGCTTGCGCTGTTTGCGGTTCTTTTCATGAGAGGCGGGGGAAAGAAGAAAGGCAAATTCATCTTGCGTCCCCGGCCGTCTGATGTTATGCTATAGCAAAGGGTAAGATCATCTGTCCTTAGGAACTGTTAAGAAATCACTTTTAAGAGTGCCTGTCTTTTTCTTCGGCAGCACTATTAAAAGTGATTTCCTAACAGTTCTTTACCTGAAAATATAAGGGCAGTCGCATCAAGCGATATCATTTCATATGAATGTGCTCCAGGCATCTCACGGCGCCTGATTTTGTGAGATTTGGGAGTGCATACGACCGCACAGGAGGAACAGGGTTTGAAACAGATTTCAATTCTGGTTCCCTGCTACAACGAGGAGGAGAACATCCGCCCCTTCCGGGAGGAGATTCGCCGTGTGTTCAGGGAATCTTTTTCAGATAAATACACGCTGGAGCTTTTATACATCGACGACGGCTCCAGGGACGGGACGCTTGAGCGGATCCGGGAGCTGGCCAGGGAGGATCCGGATGTGAAATACCTGTCTTTTTCCAGGAACTTCGGAAAGGAAGCGGCCCTTTACGCGGGCCTTGAGCATGCCTTCGGCGATTATGTGGCGGTGATGGACGTGGATCTGCAGGATCCGCCCTCCCTGCTCCCGGAGATGGCAAAGGCGCTGGAATCAGGCGAATACGACGTAGCGGCCGCGCGCCGGGAAGATCGGAAGGGAGAGCCGCCGGTGCGATCCTTTTTTGCCCGTTTATTTTACCGCCTGATCCGGAAAATATCGGATGTGGACATCGTGGACGGCGCCAGGGATTTCCGCCTGATGACGCGCCAGTATGTGGAAAGCCTTCTGGAGCTTAAGGAGTACAACCGCTTTTCAAAAGGGCTCTTTGGATGGGTGGGCTACCGGGTCAAGTGGATTGCCTATGAGAACATTAAACGGGAAAAAGGGAACACAAAGTGGTCGTTCTGGAAGCTCTTTTTATACAGCATCGACGGGATCGTGGCCTTCTCGGTCGTTCCGGCCGTGATGGCGGCCGCATTCGGCGCAGTGTTCTGCGCGGCGGCTTTTTTATTCCTGTTTGTGGTCTTTATCAGAGCCATGATTTACGGCGATCCCGTGGCCGGGTGGCCGTCGCTGGTCTGCATCATCCTCTTTGTGTCCGGGATCCAGTTCTTCTTTATGGGCGTGCTGGGGGAATATATGGCAAAGACCTATATGGAGGTCAAGAGACGCCCTGTATACCTGTGCAGGGAGTCGAATCTCGGGCGCAGGAGAGAAGAGGATAAAGGCGCGTAAATATGCGGCCTGGCCGCGCCCTGTCTGGAGAACTGGCCCGGCGCCGTTCAGGCCTGCTTACAGTCCGGAACCATTCAGGCCGGGATCGCATACGATGGTAGGAGGTCAGGCGGCCTTATGGATGAAACATTTTTCAGACATGTCCAAAGCCGTGAAAGGTCACCCGTTACTCGTATTTTGTAAACATTTCATAAATCCGCACTTGACCAATCTGGAAGGTTTTGCTATAGTAGATAGGGTAAGACCAGAGTGTTTTTAGTTACTGTCCACATCCTGCAGCCCGGTTTGTATGCAGTAACACGCTTCATAACGCACATAAACTGTTAAAAATGTCATACGTGCGGTTTTGTGTTGCTTCCCTCGGGAGGGGTTTTTGTAAATATGAATTTACAGATAATTCCCCACAGTGATTGGAGTCTGGATCGTAACATGCTTACACTCCAAAAAACATCAAAGTAATTGCAAGAAGGGGAAGGGTGATATGAAGAAAAAAATCAAGTCGATCCGGAGGCAGATCATATCAGGATACAGCAAGGTGATCCTGGTTATGTGCCTGTTGGTGGCAGTCTCCCTCATTTCGCTGACGCGTGTGAGCCGGGATTACCATGTGGTATCCAACAACCGGAACAATCAGGCGGATACGCAGTCGGCGCTTGCCAAGCATTACGAATGGCTGGAGACGTATACGGAGAGCATCCAGAATGGAACGCAGTTTACGGGAAGTTTGGATTACAATACCTGCCTGCTGGGGAAATGGATGGCCGGGGCCAGTTCCAAGGATCTCTCGGATCCGGTGATCAGGGATACGCTGGATTCCCTGATAGGGCCGCACCAGAGGATGCACACGCAGGCGGCCGATATTCTGGCGCTTGCAAAGACGGATAAGGATGCGGCGTACGCAAAATTTCAGGAGGAGATCAAGCCTCTGACCGAACAGGTCATCGCTGGCCTTGACACGATCTCCAACCGTTATCAGCAGATTGCGAATGAGACGTCCGAAGAGCTGGATCGCCTGATCCTGATCATGATTGTGCTGAATATTGTGAGCGCCCTGATTGGGTTTATACTGGCGGTATTCTACGGAAACCGCTCGTCAAAACAGATTTCCCGCCCGATTACCGCGGTGGCGGAGTGGTCTGAGCGTCTTTCAGAGGGCGCGGATCAGATTGAATTTGACAAGAAGATCCTCGCGGGCAATGAGGAGAATGAGATCGGCTCCATGATCCACTCATTTGAGCGCATGGTGGACAGCATCCACCAGAATGTGGAGGTAGTAAAGCGCCTTGCCCAGGGCGATATGACGGTATTTGTCAATATCCGCTCACAGGATGACTCGCTGGGAAAAAATCTGTACCATCTGGTGCAGTCAAATGATTTTATGTTTGCAAAGATCATCCGCATCGCGATGTCTGTCGCGTCCGCGTCGCAGAATATTGCAAATGCGAGCCAGATGCTGGCGGATACAGCTTCCAGGCAGGCGGACGCCGTGCGCGAGCTGAACGCTTCCACGGACGAGACGAGAGATCTTGTAAATGAAAATGCCAAGCAGATGGCCCAGGCCACGGAGCTGTCTCAGTCGATGCGCCGCGATATGGAGGAGAGCAACCACAAGATGAGCCTGCTCGTCGAGTCAGTGGATGAGATCAACAAGTCCTCGCAGAAGATCGCGAACGTGATTAAACTGATTGATGATATCGCGTTCCAGACGAATATCCTTGCCTTAAACGCGGCGGTGGAGGCCGCACGCGCCGGAGAAGCCGGCAAGGGCTTTGCCGTGGTTGCGGATGAGGTGCGCGTGCTGGCGCTTAAGAGCGCGGAGGCGGCGAATGAGAGCAAGGTGCTGATCGAGGCCACGATGAAGGCTACAAAGGACGGCAGCCAGACGAGTTCGGAGGCATTTAAGACCTTCCAGCACATTGTCACCGATCTGGATCAGATCAGCGATACGATTTCCAATATTTCCAGCTCTTCCAACAAGCAGGAGGAGGCGATTTCGCGCATTCACACGCAGGTCGGCCTGATCAATGATTCAATCACGGCGAATCTGTCCGTAAACCAGGAGGCGGCTGCCGCGAGCAGCGAGATGAGGGAGAATGCAAGGATTCTCGAAGAGGAGATGAACCAGTTCAACCTCCGCCAGAGAACGATGGGCCACGCTTATATTCCGCCCGAAAAGCAGGGAGACGAGGACTTTATCCGCGAGGCGAACGAGAACTACCAGAAAGCGCTTCAGAGAAATGTCGATCAGTCCCTTGGGATAGGACAGTGACAGAAAAAAGGTTGCCATTATTAAGAGCGTACAAAAAATCCGGTAAGGCGCGCATTGCCGCGCATTGCCGGATTTTTTTGCCGCTATATGTCTGTGCGCGTGATCTGCCTCCTGTGGCGCCCGCTTTGGCGCAGGAGCGTTTTCAGTCTGCCGCTGCTTTGTCCAGCGCCCGTTTTACCGCGTTGACCAGGGCCTGGGAGGTGTAAAGGCTGCCCTCCGGGTAGGAGAGGTTCTCTAAAGACTGGGCGGCCACGATCTGATCCGCCAGTGAGGCGGCGGCCGGGGCCATCAGCGGGTACATGGTTTCCACCGCGTCGCTTAGGCTGGTTACAGAGACGGCCCGGATGTAGTCCGCATCCACCGCGACCTCCACGTTTACATTTTGGCTGCCCAGGACAAGACAGGCGCTGTAGACGCCCGGTATGTAGGAAACGCTGTCCGCCGCGGCTGCGGCCGCTTCTTTTTTAGGGCGGAACATGATGAAAAACAGGGTGATCAGAAGAATGCCCAGGCCGATAAAAATGGCGGTATAAATAATTTCCTTCATGCGCAGCACGACAATTTTTGTTTTTGAGCTCATAAAAAAGCCCCCCGGTTTTATTTAATACAATCTATTACCGGAGAGGCTTTTTTATGCACATACCTGCGCTCCAACTGTTTGGGAAGCAAAGCCGTTACCCTGCGCGCATCTGTTATACATTGAAGCGGAAGAGCACCACATCGCCGTCCTTTACGACGTACTCCTTTCCCTCCATGCGGACCAGGCCCTTTTCCCTTGCGGCCGCGTACGAGCCGCAGTCCAAGAGATCCTGATAATTTACGACCTCGGCCTTGATAAAGCCCCTCTCAAAGTCCGAGTGGATCTTCCCGGCGGCCTGCGGGGCCTTTGTGCCCACGCGGATCGTCCAGGCCCTTGTCTCTTTCTCGCCGGCGGTTAAGTAGCTGATAAGGCCCAGGAGGCGGTAGCTGGCGGCGATCAGCTTTTCAAGGCCCGATTCGGCCAGTCCCAGATCCTCCAAAAACATCTTTTTCTCATCCTCGTCAAGCTCTGCGATCTCCTGTTCGATCTGGGCGCAGATGACAAAGACCTCGCTGCCGGTTTCGGCGGCAAAGGCGCGCACCTTATTGACAAACGCATCGTCCGCGGCGTCGCCTGCCAGCTCGTCCTCCGCGACATTCGCGGCAAAGATCACCGGCTTGGCGGTGAGCAGGTTTAAGGAATCAATAAACGCCGCCTCATCCTCGTCCGCGGCCTCATAGCCCTTTGCCAGCTTCCCGTCCTCCAGATGCGCGTAGAGGGCCTTTAAAACGGCAAGCTCTTTGGCCAGCGTCTTATTTCCCATGGCGCTTTTGGAAGTCCTGGCGATCCGGCGTTCGAGGATCTCCATGTCAGAAAAAATCAGCTCTAAGTTGATGGTTTCAATGTCGCGCAGGGGGTTTACACTCCCGTCCACATGGATGACATTGGGATCCTCAAAGCAGCGCACGACATGCACAATCGCGTCCACCTCGCGGATATTGGAGAGAAACTGGTTTCCCAGGCCCTCGCCCCTGGAAGCGCCCTTTACAAGGCCGGCGATGTCCACGAATTCAATGACAGCAGGGGTGATCTTTTCGGAGTCATAGAGGGCGGCAAGGCGCCCCAGACGGGCGTCCGGGACAGGGACAACGCCCACATTGGGATCAATGGTGCAGAACGGGTAATTGGCAGATTCCGCGCCGGCCTTTGTCAGAGAGTTAAACAGTGTGCTTTTGCCTACATTGGGCAGTCCAACGATTCCTAATTTCATGGCAGTTCATCCTTTCTCTTATATACGGCGCAAGTGGGAGCGCCGCTTCATATGAGCGCCGCCATGTACGGCCCGGGAGGGGCGTACGCAGCAGAGGCTCCGGTTTGTGCGGTGACAGGTCATATTGGCCCAAAATGCAGTCCTGGCCGGACGGCCGGGAAAAACAGGGCTGCGGCCCGGGGCCGACGTATACAAGGATACCATAGAATGCAGGGAAAGAAAAGAGATTTACTCTGAATCAGGCAAATTTTTGAGGGCGTCGCGCAACAGTTCAGATTGCCTGAACTGTTGCGGCGTCACCGTCGCTTCTTGTCGAATAAAATCGGCCGAATTTGTTTGATTTTTGGTGAATCACGAATTAAAATGATGGTATGCAGCCGAGCAGCGCAGAATCTTGCCAAACATGCGCCGTTCATGGTTAGAGCCGTGCCAGGAGAGACGAAAAGAAATGGGTGGGTAGAATGAAAAGCAGGCCGGATAGGAGGTGATATTGGTATTCGCAGTATCAGACATGGCAGCATTAACAAAAAGGAGATCAAAGAAGTATGACAAACGAAAAAGAAGTATTGATTCAGGAAATTGAAAACGCAAGGGAACGTTTGAATGCGAGTATCGATGAGAGAGAAGCTTATGGAACCATTTATAAGTGCAGCCTTGAGCTGGATCAACTTTTGAACAAATATCTTTTGACTGAATTCTGAACGGCATTGCATATATTTACATACTCAGCAAAAGCGGGGATGGGAAAATACGAGGTATTTCCCGTCCTTTTTATGTACACGGGCGTCCGGCGCGCGGGCGGGACCGCATAAGGAAGTTTGCCGCCAAAGCGGCATGCGGGCCGCCTGCATTTTTTTTTCGGAAAAATTCCTTGCTATTTCCGTCTATCTGTACTAAAATTAGGGTACAGGTGGAGGAAAGTGGTGAAAAGTGGTTCTAAATGGTTCTGAATGGTTCCAAAGTGGAGTACAATATAGATACAGGTGATTGCGATGTTCATGGGAGAATACAATCATACAATTGATGCGAAGGGACGTCTGATCGTTCCTTCTAAATTCCGGGAACAGCTTGGCGACGAATTTGTGGTTACAAAGGGTTTGGACGGCTGTCTCTTTGTGTATGATAATTCGGAGTGGAAGAACTTTGAAGAGAAGCTCCAGAAGCTCCCATTGACGAATCCGAACGCCAGAAAGTTCTCGCGTTTTTTCCTGGCCGGGGCATCGGCGTGCGAGGTGGACAAGCAGGGAAGGATCCTGCTTCCCGCGGTCCTGCGGTCCTTTGCGGGCCTTGAGAAGGAGGTTGCCCTGGTAGGCGTGGGAAGCCGGATTGAGATCTGGGATAAGGCGACCTGGGAGGAGAAGAATCAGTATGATGATATGGATGAGATTGCAGAAAATATGGAAGGCCTTGGCATATGATGTTTGAACATAAATCCGTGCTGCTTGCGGAGACGATCGAGAGCCTGCGGATCCGCCCGGACGGCGTCTATGTGGACGGGACGCTGGGCGGTGGCGGACATGCCTTTGAGGTCCTAAAGCGCCTTTCGGATAAAGGGCGCCTGATCGGCATGGATCAGGACGCGGACGCGATCGCCGCCGCCAGTAAGCGCCTGTCGCCGTTTGGCGGCCGGGCGGTGATTGTGAGAAGCAATTATGAGCAGATGGGCGGGGTTCTTTCCGATCTCGGCATCCGCGAGGTGGACGGGATCTGCCTGGATCTGGGGGTTTCGTCGTATCAGCTCGATACGCCGCTTCGCGGGTTTTCTTACCGGGAGGACGCCCCGCTGGATATGCGCATGGATCAGCGCGGCGAAAGAACGGCAAAGGATCTGGTGAATACGTACAGCGAAGGGGAGTTGTACCGCATGATCCGGGATTACGGTGAGGATCGGTTTGCGAAGAATATTGCAAAGCATATTGTACAAAATAGAGAGAAAAAGGAGATTGAGACTACGGGAGAGCTGACAGAGATTATACGGGCGGCGATTCCGGCCAGAATCCGGGCCACGGACGGGCATCCTGCCAGACGCACCTTCCAGGCTCTGCGGATTGAGCTGAACCGGGAGCTGGAGGTTCTTAAGAATTCTCTGGACGGGATGATTGACCGGCTGTCCCCAGGAGGACGGCTGTGCGTGATTACCTTCCATTCCCTGGAGGACCGGATTGTCAAGAACTGTTTCCGGTCCAATGAAAATCCCTGTACCTGCCCGCCGGATTTTCCGGTCTGCATGTGCAATAAGAAGAGCAAAGGGCGCGTGGCGACGCGAAAGCCCATCCTGCCTTCACTGGAGGAGATTTCGGAGAATAAGCGGGCAAAGAGCGCGAAGCTGAGGGTGTTTGAACGGGCGTGACAGGGGCGTCCGCCCGGTTTTCGGCGGCGGAAAACGGATATCCGGAGCGCCCGGAGACAAAAGGACGCCGGACGGCTTAAGACGAGTATCAGGAGGTGACTGCCATGGCTGCGAGGAGGAGACGGCCTGACCAGGCCAGGACCTATGTGGATGGCAATACGGTCAGGAAAACAGAACGCCATACGTATGAGGAAGCCCCGGGACGAAGCGTCCGGGAGCAGAGCAGGCACAGCCGCAGGGTGATGAGAAACCAGGCGAAGGCCCGCTATGTGGACGGCCCTTATGTATTTGCGCTGACCATTGCGGCGGTTGTCACCTTGTTTTTATGCATGAATTACTTAAAGCTGCAGTCTTCGATCTCCTCAAGGCTCCGCCATATTGAGGAGCTGGAGCTTAAGCTGGAGCATTTAAAATCAGAAAATGATGCCCTGGAAACCCGTATCGACACGTTCCTGGACCTGGACTATGTGTTTAAGGTGGCTACAGAAGAGCTTGGCATGGTGTATGCCAATAAGGATCAGATTCTTTTGTATGATAAGACGGAAAGTGAGTATGTACGGCAGTATGAAGACATCCCAGAACACTAATGGCGGGCAGCCTTTTCGGAAATATATGAGGGAAAAGCTGGCAGTTACCGTCCTGGTAATTATGCTGGCTTTGTTTGCGCTTGCGTGGGTTTTATACCAGCTTGTGAAGGACAGGGGGGAGGCCTATAACCAGATTGTGCTTGGCCACCAGAATTATGAGAGCAGGACGATCCCGTTTAAGCGGGGCAGTATCGTGGACCGCAACGGGACGTATCTGGCGGTCAGCGAGAAGGTCTACAACCTGATCCTGGATCCCAAGATCATGCTGGAGAAGGATGAGCAGTACGAATATACGGAGGCCACAGTGGAGGCGCTTGTCGAGTGCTTCGGCTATGACAGGCAGGAGCTGATGAAGGTTCTGGAGGAGAAGAAGGATTCGCATTATGTGATCTATGCAAAACAGCTTGCGGCTGAGGATAAGGAGCGGTTTGAGAATTACCAGCAGGAGCGCAATAACGAATACCGTAAGCTCCCGGCTGAGGAGGGCGGCCACCGCCGGATCGCGGGAGTCTGGTTTGAGGATGAGTACCGGCGCGTCTATCCGTATAAGGAGCTGGCCTGCCACGTCCTGGGGTACGCCTTAAAGGACGGGACGGCCTCGGGCGGCGTGGAGCAGTATTACAACAGCGTCTTAAGCGGTGTGAACGGCAGGGAGTACGGCTATTTAAACGACGATTCCAATCTCGAGAGGACGGTCAAGTCCGCGCGCAACGGCCAGACGCTGGAGCTGACAATTGACGCCAATATCCAGAAGATCTGCCAGAAATATATTGACGAGTGGCAGGCGGGCATTGGCAGCAATGTGGCGGCCGTGATCGTTATGGATCCCAATACGGCGGAGATCCTGGCCATGGACACCAGCACGCGATATGATTTGAATGATCCGTATAATCTGGAGAAATATTATACAGAGGCGGAGATCGCGGCCATGGATGAACAGACCAAGGCCGAGGCATGGTACAGGATGTGGCGCAATTTCTGCATCAGCGATTCGTATGAGCCGGGATCGCCGCAAAAAGCCCTGACCGTAGCGGGCGCCATGGAGGAGGGGGCGATCGACGGGACGGAAACCTATAAATGCGAGGGCGTGCTGCACATCGGGGACTGGGATATCCACTGTGTGGCGAGAATCGCGGGGCATGGCCCCTTAACCATCACCCAGGGGCTGATGAAATCGTGCAATGTGGTTATGATGCGCATTGTGCAGCGCGAGGGCAGGGACAAATTTGCCGGCTACCAGAGCATTTTCGGCTTTGGGGCCAGGACGGGCATCGATCTTCCGGGCGAGGCGGAGGGCCTTATTTACAAGGCGGAAAACATGGATCCGTCCTCCCTGGCGACGAATGCCTTTGGGCAGAACTTTAACTGCACCATGATCCAGATGGCGGCCGCGTTTTCCTCCCTGATCAACGGAGGCTCCTATTATGAGCCCCATGTGGTGAAGCGCATTCTGGACGAGCAGGGCGCGGTAGTGCAGAAAAAGGACCCGCAGCTTGTGAGGGAGACGGTGTCAGAGAGCACATCGGCATTCATCCGTAACGCGCTTTACCAGACCGTGTCAGGCGAAGGCGGCACGGCGGGCGCGGCGGCGGTTGAGGGCTACGAGGTGGGCGGGAAGACGGGTACGGCGGAGAAGCACCCGCGCTCGGAAAAGAATTACCTTGTCTCCTTTATCGGGTTTGCGCCGGCCTATGACCCGCAGGTGCTGGTCTATGTGGTTCTCGATACGCCGCACCTGGAGGGAAAAGAACAGGCCCATTCCACCTTCGCCAGCGAGATTTTCAGCAAGATCATGGGGGAGATTCTTCCTTATATGAATGTATTCCCGGACGGCGACGCGGCGCAGCCGGAGGATGAGGAGCTGGCGGCGCAGGAAGAAGGCATCTTAAGCGGGCTCGGCCAGGAGGAAGGCGGGGAAGAAAACCCGGATGAGACGGAAGGAAACTGGGACTCCTACGACGAAGAATTCCTGGATCCGGGCGAGGATGAATACTACTACCCGGAGCGTCTGCCGGCCGGGGCGGATACGGATCCGGAGCGGACCGGGGACGGTTACGGAGGATTCCCGTTTGGGACTGCCGGGAGCGGAGGCGGCGCGTTTGGAACTTCGCCCGGAGACGGAAACGCCGGTTCACAGACGCCGGATGAGACCGGGGAAAGCGCGGCGGAGGGCAGGAGCGGCGAAGCCGGGACGGAGGCGGAGAGTGGAAGCGCGGAATCTGCGCCCGGGACGGAGAGCGGCAGATAAGGGAAGAATTACGGGCTGACAGCCCGGACAGTGATAAATCGTAACATAAAACGGGCCCCTGCCCAATATACTTTACCAATAAGACATGCGGGGGACGCGCTGTGAGCCGGAATCAGACGCATCACAGAGGAAGGATTGTATTTACCTTTATCGCGCTGTGCCTGTGCATGGCGGGGCTTTCGGGGCGGCTGTTTTACCTGATGGTTTACCGGGCGGAGTATTACAGCCAGATGGCCGAGGATCTCCACCAGAGGGAGAGGACAATCAAGGCTGCCAGAGGGCGTATCCTGGACCGGAACGGCGTGGTCATCGCCGATAACCGGACAGTCTGCACCATTTCCGTGGTCCACAACCAGATTGAGGAGCCGGAGGAGGTGATCCGGGTTCTGAGCGCAGAGCTGGGGGTGGATGAGGAGACGGTCCGGAAAAAGGTGGAGAAGTATTCGGCCAGGGAGATCATTAAGACAAATGTAGATAAAAAGGATGGGGACCGCATCCGCCTGGCAAAGCTGGCCGGCGTGAAGGTGGATGAGGATTACAGGCGCCATTACCCGTACGGCAGCCTGGCGTCCCGGGTGCTTGGCTTTACAGGCGGCGATAATCAGGGCATTATCGGCCTGGAGGTGCAGTATGAATCCTGGCTTAAGGGGCAGGACGGCATGATCCTCACGCTGTCGGACGCCGCCGGGGTGGAGATTGAGAACGCCGCGGAGGACCGCCTGGAGCCTGTGGCGGGGCATGATCTGGTGACGAGCCTGGATGTGAATATCCAGAAATACGCGGAGCAGGCGGCTTACCAGGTTCTCGAAAAGAAACACGCGAAAAGCGTTTCCATCATTGTCATGAATCCCCAGAGCGGCGAGATCCTGGCCATGGTCAACGCGCCGGAATTTGATCTCAACGAGCCGTTTACGCTGATTCCGGGAATAGCGGCGGACGCGGAGGGGAAAAATACGGAGGAGCTCTTAAACCGGATGTGGAGGAACCGCTGCATCAATGACACGTATGAGCCCGGCTCTACGTTTAAGATCATTACAGCCGCCGCCGGGCTGGAGGCCGGAGTCGTGTCGCTTGCAGACACGTTTTCATGCCCGGGCTTTCGGATCGTGGAGGATCGGAAGATCCGCTGCCACAAGACGAGCGGCCACGGCAGTGAAAATTTCCTGCAGGGGATGATGAATTCCTGCAATCCGGTGCTGATCGATGTCGGCCAGCGGCTGGGCGTGGATGCGTATTACCGCTATTTCAGCCAGTTCGGGCTGCTGGGAAAGACGGGGATTGACCTGCCGGGCGAGGCGGCCACGATCATGCACAAAAAGGAAAATATGGGCCTGGTGGAGCTGGCCACGGTGTCCTTTGGCCAGTCGTTCCAGATAACGCCTCTGCAGCTCATCACAACCGCGTCCTCCATTGTAAACGGAGGACGGCGGGTGACGCCCCATCTGGGCGTGAAGGCCGTCAACCGTTCCTCGGGCTCGGTCCGCGTATTTTCCTATCCGGATAAGGGCGTGATTCTCTCAGAGGAGACGAGCGCCTCGATGCGCTACATTTTAGAGCAGGTGGTGGCAGAGGGCAGCGGGAAAAATGCCAGGGTCGAGGGCTACCGCATCGGCGGGAAGACGGCGACATCGGAGAAGCTCCCCAGAAGCCTGAAAAAGTATATTTCCTCCTTTCTCGGCTTTGCCCCGGCGGATGATCCGCAGGTAATGGCCTTAATCACCATCGACGAGCCGGAGGGAATCTACTACGGCGGAACCATTGCGGCGCCGGTGATCGGCGGGCTGTTTGAGAGTATTCTGCCGTATCTGGGAATTTAAATGGTTGATCATTCCACAAAAAAGACGTATACTATTCCTTATTCATAGCGGCTGCGTAAGGATGAGCCGTTACGGTATCTTTGGCTCTACATAAGAATTTTGAGGTGTGACATGGTAAACGAGACAATACTGGCAGTTATTATTGCATTTGTGATCAGCGCGATTCTGTGCCCGATTGTGATTCCGTTCCTGCATAAGCTGAAATTTGGCCAGCAGGTTCGTGATGACGGCCCGCAGGCCCATCTGAAGAAGCAGGGGACGCCCACCATGGGCGGCCTGGTAATTCTTTCGAGCATTATCATCACGTCGCTTTTGTACATCCGGGATTACCCGCGGATTATCCCCGTCCTGTTTGTGACCGTGGGCTTTGGGGTGATCGGATTTCTGGATGATTACATCAAGATTGTGATGAAGCGCTCAGAGGGCTTAAAACCCGGCCAGAAGATGGCGGGGCAGATTGTGATTACCGGGATCTTTGCCCATTATCTTATCACATCAGGGGAGATCGGGACCGGGATGCTGGTTCCGTTTGTGGGAAACGTGATCGTGCTTCCGGTGTGGCTGTTTGTGCCGGCGCTGTTTTTTATCGTCCTGGGGACGGATAACGGCGTGAATTTCACGGACGGCTTAGACGGCCTGTGTACGAGCGTCACGATCCTGGTCGCCACGTTTTTTACGATCGTCGCCATTGGGGAGAACAGCGGCATCAGCCCCATCACAGGCGCTGTGGTGGGAAGCCTCCTGGGATTTCTCCTCTTTAATGTGTATCCGGCGCGGGTATTTATGGGCGATACCGGTTCCCTGGCATTGGGCGGCTTTGTGGCTTCGAGCGCGTTTATGATGCAGATGCCGCTCTATATCGCAGTGGTGGGGCTGATTTACCTGGTGGAGGTGCTCTCAGTCATTATCCAGGTCACATATTTTAAGAAAACACATGGAAAGCGTATTTTTAAGATGGCCCCGATCCACCACCATTTTGAGCTGTGCGGCTGGTCGGAGACGAGAGTCGTGGCAATCTTTTCAATCATAACGGCAATCCTTTGCCTTGTAGCATACTTAGGATTATAGGAGGAATAGACATGAGTCAGAAAGTATTAGTAGCAGGGACCGGAATCAGCGGCATCGCGGCAGCCAGGCTTTTGCTCTTAAAGGGCGGAGAGGTTGTGCTGTATGACGGAAATGAGGCGCTGGACGAGAAGGCGATCAGGGAAAAGTTTGATGAGGGCGCGAAGGTGCGCGTGATCCTTGGCGAGCTGCGCCGGACGGATCTTTTAGGCGTGGAGCTGGCGGTTATAAGCCCCGGTATCCCGCTTGACGCGCCGTTTGTGAGCGTTCTGGATGAAGCGGAGGTGCCGATCTGGGGAGAGCTTCAGCTCGCATACCAGTGCGCCAAGGGAAAGCTGGCGGCGATCACGGGGACGAACGGAAAGACGACGACGACGGCCCTGACAGGCGAGATTTTGAAGACCTTCTATGAGAGCGTGTTTGTGGTGGGAAATATCGGCGAGCCGTTCTGCCTGCACGCCATGGAGACAACGGAAAGGACGGCGACCGTGGCTGAGGTGTCGAGCTTTATGCTGGAGACGATCATGGATTTCAGGCCGGATGTCAGCGCGATTTTAAATATCACGCCGGATCATCTGGATCGCCATAAGACCATGGAGTGTTACATTGAGACAAAGGAGCGCATCGCGAAGTACCAGGAGGAGGAGGATCTGTGCGTGCTGAATCACGATGATCCGGTCCTGCGGGAATTCGGGGAGACCTTAAAATGCCGGGTCGCCTGGTTTTCCAGCCGGGAGGAGCTCTCCAAGGGGTATTATGTGAAGGACGGCGCGATTGTCTATAATGACGGCAAGACCGTGACAGAGATTGTGCGGCTTGACGATCTTAAGCTCATCGGCCGCCATAACCATGAGAATGTGATGGCCGCCGTGGCGATCACAACCGGCATGGGCGTCCCGCTGGAGAAGATCCGGGAGGCGGTGAAGAAATTTGAGGCCGTGGAGCACCGGATTGAGTTCGTGACCGAGCGCTTCGGCGTGAAATATTACAATGATTCCAAGGGGACGAATCCGGATGCGGCTATGCAGGCCATCAAGGCCATGCCGGGGCCGACGCTTTTGATTGCCGGGGGCTATGATAAGCACTCGGAGTTTGACGAGTGGATCGAGAGCTTTGACGGCAAGGTACGCTACCTGGTGCTGATTGGCCAGACGAGGGATAAGATCTCGGACTGCGCAAAGCGCCATGGATTCAGAGATATCATGTACGCAGAGGATCTGGAGGAGGCGGTCAGGGTCTGCGCTTCTTATGCAAATCCCGGAGATAATGTTCTTCTTTCCCCGGCCTGCGCGAGCTGGGGGCAGTTTAAGAACTATGAGGAGCGGGGACGAAAATTTAAGGATTATGTAAGGGGCCTGTAACGGGAGATCCCGCCGCCGGCCGCGCTTTTAGGGAAGCGGCCGGCGCCAGCGCGCGAGGGCCCTTACGGTTAGGAGTGGAGTATGCCTGAAGCCGGGAAAAAGAAGAAGAAAAAGAAGACACGCCGTTTTTACGATTACAGTCTGCTGTTTACTGTCATTTTTCTGACCGTGTTCGGGCTCATTATGATTTACAGCGCCAGCGCTTACAAGGCTCAGATGGATTTCGGGAATCCGGGGCATTTTATGATCCGCCAGGCAGCGATTGCGGCGGGCGGTTTTGTGCTGATGTATGTGGTGTCGCGGATTGATTATCACTGGTATGCCAGATTTGCGACCACTGGTTATATCATGTCCTATATCACCATGCTCCTAACCATGTTCAGCCCCCTGGGCGTGGCCTCGCACGGTAAAAAGCGGTGGCTTAAGGTGGGGCCGGGCATGATGCAGTTCCAGCCGACGGAGCTGGTGAAGATATCCCTGATCCTTCTGCTGGCCGTGCTGATCTCCAAGCTGGGGCCAAAGGTAAACCGCTTAAAGGCCGCGGGGCTGGTGATCGGGCTGTCCGCCCCGCTGGCCCTTCTGGTCACGGCAAACAACCTAAGCTCCGGCATCATCATCTGCGGGATCGTGTTTGTGATGCTGTTTGTGGCCTGCAAGATCACGTGGCCGTTTTTTGCCTGCGTCGGGGGAGGCGTGGGGCTTCTGGCCCTGGCCCCCTATATCGGGGAAGCGCTGGTCAAGATGCACATTTTGAAGGATTACCAGCTCGGGCGGATCAATGTGTGGAAGAGCCCCATTGACTATGCCCGCTCCGGCGGCTTCCAGGTGCTGCAGGGCCTCTATGCCATCGGCTCCGGCGGCCTCTTTGGAAAGGGGCTTGGACAGAGCTTACAGAAGATGGGCTTTGTCCCTGAGGCGCAGAATGATATGATTTTCACAATCATCTGCGAGGAGCTGGGGCTGTTTGGGGCGGTCAGCCTGATCCTGATCTTTATGTTTATGATTTACCGCTTCATGGTGATCGCCGGCAATGCCCCGGATCTGCTGGGGGCGATGCTCGTGGTGGGCGTGATGGCCCACATCGCGATCCAGGTTATTTTAAATATCGCAGTTGTGACGAATTCCATTCCCAATACGGGCGTGACGCTTCCGTTTATCAGCTACGGCGGAACCTCGGTGCTGTTTCTGATGCTGGAGCAGGGGCTGGTTCTCAGCGTCTCCAATCAGATCCGGGCAGAGCAGTAGAGCCTTTCCCGGGCAGCCGTCCGGATTGCTTAAGCTGTTAGGGTCCGGATGATCCGCTTCGCTGTCCGCGCGCTCCCGGTGGAACCGCCGCGCGCCTTCCTGCATAGTATAAAGGTATAAGAAGCGCAGGAGGGATGAAAAAGGTGTCTGTGATCGAAGTCCGGGGACAACGCCCGTTAAAGGGAGAGCTGATCGTGCAGGGCTCCAAGAATGCGGTGCTGCCCATGATGGCCGCGTCCGTGCTGAATAAAGGAATAACCGTCATTGATAATGTCCCCAGAATACAGGATGTGTTTTGTATGATGGGGATACTTGATTCTCTGGGCTGCTGCTGCACGCTGCGCCAGCACCGGCTTCAGATTAACGCAGCGGGCCTTTGGGGCGCTTCCATTTCCCGGAACGATATGGAAACCATGCGCTCCTCCATCCTGCTCTTAGGGCCGCTTCTGGGGCGTCTGGGAGAGGCGTCGGTCTATGAGCCGGGCGGCTGTATGATCGGAAAGCGCCCGATCGATCTGCACCTGATGGCCTTAAAGCGCCTGGGGGCCGCGGTGGAAGAGGGTGGGGAAGGAAAGCCCCTTACGGCCAGGGCAAAGAGGCTTTCCGGCGCGGCGATCGAATTCCCTTACCCGAGCGTGGGCGCGACGGAAAACGCGATCTGCGCCGCTGTGGCGGCTTCGGGGCGGACGGTGCTCACGGGCTGCGCCAGAGAACCGGAGATTGAGGAGCTGTGCCGTTTCCTGACCCGGATGGGAGCCTTAATCCGCGGCGCGGGGAGCCCGGTGATTACAATTGAGGGCGGCCTGGCGCTTCATGACTGCCATTACCGGGCGGGCGGGGACCGGATCGTGGCCGGGACGTATCTTCTGGCGGCGGCCGGGACCGGCGGGGAGATCGCGCTGACCGGGATCGGTGCGGGGCAGCTTCGCCCGGTGCTGTGCGCGCTGAAGCGCCTGGGCGGCTTCCTGTACGAGGAGGAGGGCCTTCTTTTCTTCAAAAGCCAGGGCCGCCCGGCGGCGCTTACAGCCGTGACAGGGCCGCATCCCGGATTCCCGACCGATCTGCAGTCTGTCCTGATGGCGGTCTTAAGCGTGGCGGACGGGGAGAGCGCGGTGCGCGAGACGGTGTTTGAGAGCCGCTTTGCCACGGCGGGAGAGCTCGCAAAGCTGGGCGCGGACATCCGGCTTGACTGCGATACGGCCCGCATCCGCGGCCGGGAGCGCCTTTATGGCGCTTCGGTGGAGGCAAAGGATCTGCGCGGCGGTGCGGCCCTCGCGGTGGCGGGGCTTCTGGCGGACGGGGTCACGCGGATCGGCGGCTGTAAGTACATCGTGCGCGGGTATGAGGATATCTGCCGCGACTTAGCCGGACTGGGCGCGTCGATCGCCTGGAGGCAGCGCGGGCGAACGGAGGAGGCGGGCCGGTAAGACGCGGGCGGACGGCGGATTCAGGGCCGGTAAGAGACGCGGGCGATTGGCAGAGGCAGGCCGGGAGGAGATGCGGCTGCCGGGATGGCCGGCAACAACAAAAGGAGGCGTCGGGGCCAGTGGGAAAACACGGCAGGGTAAAAAGATGGCTTACATTGGCCGTATCCCTCGCGGCGGCGGTATTGCTGCTGATGTTCGTCTTTTTTGTGCGGATCAGCGAGGTGGAGGTGAGCGGAAATGTCCGCTACACACGGGAGCAGGTGGAGGAAGCGGTTTTTGATACAAATTTAAGCAGAAATACCGTTATCTGCTATCTGCGGGATCGGTTCCGGCCACATAAGACGATTCCTTTTGTGGAAGACTATAAGATAGTATTCCGAAGCCTTAACCGGGCGGAGATTATTGTATATGAGAAGAGCGTGGTCGGCTATGTCTCTTATATGAACAGCATGATATATTTTGACAAGGACGGCGTCGTTGTGGAGAGCACGAGCGAGCGGCTGCCGGGCATTCCGATGATAAACGGCCTTGAATTCGGCCATATCGTGCTGCACCGCCCTCTCCCGGTGGAGGATCCGAGGATTTTCTCAGAGCTTTTAAACCTGACGCAGATTCTGGAGATCAATGAAATCATCGTGGATCAGATTGAATTTGCGCGCAGCGGAAGGATGCGCTGCTGTATCGGGACGCTTTTGGTAGAGCTGGGGGACAATACACAGATGAACGGCAAGATTGGGGAGCTTAGAAGCATTCTGAAGGAGTATCCGGACCTGAACGGGACACTATATCTGGATACATACGATGAGGCCAATCTAAGCCCCATGTTCCGATTTGAAAAAAATCAAAATAGAGATTGATTTTTTGCCAGAAATCAAATATAGTATAAGGTAGACTAAATATGTTTAAAAGGCGGCTGAGAGGAAACCGTTAAAAGCCTGCGGGGACGGCGAAACCGTTCGGATATCCTCTGAACAGTTATGGGGCGGCTGCTGTGACAGGTACAATTGATGGAAAAGTGAAGGAGGAACGGTCTTGTTAGAGATTAAGATAAATGAATCGGAGAATTCTGCCAGAATTATCGTGGTCGGCGTCGGCGGAGCGGGCAATAATGCGGTGAACCGTATGATCGAGGAGAATATTGCCGGAGTGGAATTCATTGGGATTAACACGGACAAGCAGGCGCTCCAGTTCTGCAAGGCATCCACGGCGATGCAAATCGGCGAGAAGCTGACCAAGGGGCTGGGCGCGGGGGCCAAGCCTGAGATCGGGGAGAAGGCGGCTGAGGAGAGCCAGGAGGAGCTGGCCCAGGCATTAAAGGGAGCGGACATGGTGTTCGTCACCTGCGGCATGGGCGGAGGCACAGGGACCGGCGCAGCCCCAGTGATCGCGCGGATTGCCAAGGATATGGGTATCCTTACCGTCGGCGTTGTGACAAAACCGTTCCGCTTTGAGGCCAAGACCCGCATGAGCAACGCCATGTCCGGTATTGATAAGCTCAAATCAAGCGTGGATACCCTGATTGTGATTCCGAATGACAAGCTCCTGGAGATCGTGGATCGGCGAACGACCATGCCGGACGCCTTAAAGAAGGCCGACGAGGTGCTCCAGCAGGCCGTACAGGGCATTACAGACTTAATCAATGTTCCCGGGCTCATCAACCTCGATTTCGCGGATGTGCAGACCGTTATGCTGGACAAGGGCATTGCGCACATCGGCATCGGACACGCCAAGGGAGATGAGAAGGCCATCGAGGCCGTGAAGCAGGCCGTATCCAGCCCGCTCCTTGAGACGACCATCGAGGGCGCGAGCCATGTGATCATCAATATTTCCGGCGATATCAGCCTGATCGAGGCCAATGACGCCGCAACCTACGTGCAGGAGCTGGCCGGGGACGACGCGAATATCATCTTCGGCGCGATGTACGACGAGAATGCGCAGGATGAGGCCATCATCACCGTAATTGCCACCGGCCTGGACGCGGATTCTTCCAATACGCCTGTGGAGAAGGCCATGAGCGATTTTAAGAAGCCGTATCAGGCAAAGGGCGCCGCTCCGTTTGCGCCGCAGGGCGCGGGCCGCGAGGCGGCGGCCACGTCTGCGCCGGGCTATAAGATGCCCGCCTACCGCGGCGCGCCCGCCGCGCAGCAGCAGACTCCGGCCGCAGGGCAGAGACCGGCCGGGCAGCAGCCGCAGGGAGCTCCGGTGCAGCCGGCGTTCCGTCCGATGCAGAGGGAGACGCAGATCAATATTCCGGATTTCCTGAAGAATAAGAGGTGATGGCGGGGAAGCTGCTTGCGTGTGATGGATTTGGGGTTTTTTGAAAAAGAGTTGGAAAGATTTGGCCGGGATGGGTGATTTGTTCCGGCCTTTCTGGTTTGGTGGTGTAAGGTTTTACTAGATCGTGAGGGGGCCGCCCGGGACAGGTTCTATATCTATAAGGAACCCCGCTTCCGCCCGGAGAAAAGCGCAGCGGATGCTAAGCTCGAAAAGACCTCGCTAAGCACCGGCGGTTTTCTACGGGTTCCTTATGGATATAGAACCTGTCCCGGGCTACATGATCGGCGGGCTGTAGAGCGATATGATGCAGATGGGTTCAAAGGCTCTTTATATTTTTTCAATTTTGTTATAAACGTAAGTTCTTATGTTGCTCTATGTAAGTTTTACACTTCCGGGCTCATGCGATCAGGCCGTTAAAGCCTTCTACAATGCCCGAAAAGATACTTTTAACACGGCTCAGAACTTCTAAGAACATGGACCACATCCTCCTTACACTCCTGCGGGACTGAACTAATCTGAATTAAAACCAGTCCGAAAGGTGAGTATCCTTCAAATAGGGAGTGTTGCCCGGCTTTCTTTAATGGAAAATGATTCAAGCGATTTAGAGGGGGAAGGGAATACCCCGGAAGAAGAAATTTATCGAAAAATGAAAAATCCACCGGAATTTCTCCCACTAATCCGCTAAACTGGCGCCATTACCTTTTGAATTTCTTTTATCCTTTCCCTTTCGGTTATATCCTCAAAATTCATGTTATTAATCCAATTACAAAACCACTTATAAAGGGCATTCTACATTATAAGGAATTGTAGAAAATTAACAACTCAAAGCATTTCTCTGAAAAGCCAGAAAATCAAGGTTTTTGCATTCTTGTTTTGAGTGGTAATTTGTCTACAAATCCTAAGTCCTTCATCGTCTCATGATATATAACCTCCTGCATATACAGCGAAATCCTCATTACTTTTTTGAAGGAATATGCCAACCATGATTACATCTGGATTTGAAAGTCTCTACTTACAATACAATTATATAAGCCTTTAGATATAATTCAGCTATAATGAGATATGTGAGAGCTTTATGGCCGGCCGATCACGTAGCCAGAGGCAGGTTCTATATCCATAAGGAACCCGTAGAAAACCGCCGGCACTTAGCGAGGTCTTTTCGAGCTTAGTGTCCGCTGCGCTTTTCTCCGAGCGGAAGCGGGGTTCCGTTGGATATAGAACCTGCCTTTGGCGTCCCTCTCGCGGCATATCTGATAACCAGAACCTGCCTCTGGCGTCCCTCTCGCGACATATCTGATAACCAGAACCCGCCTCTGGCGTCCCCCTCGCGACATATCTGACAAGCAAACTCATTCTCTGGCGCCCCTTCACGACGGAAGCAAACGCTATTGCGCTTTCTGTCGCTTTTCACGCATTCTGTCAAAATAAGACGACAAAAATATGGAATCTGCTCTGCGTGTTTGACAAAAATTACAGGAAGAGCTATTTATAATGACTACTGTCGGACAGAGAGGCAGACGGTTCACAGCCCGGAAGGGAGGATGAGAATCGTTCTGAACCGGAGGGGTGGGATAAAATGACATACACCGTATATGCAGATCTCCTGCTGGCCAGTAATTTTATCATGGACGTCCTGCTCCTTTGGCTGATTCGCAGGATGATGCGGCTGGAGGCGAGGAAATGGGGGCTTGCGCCGGCGGCTCTTTTGGGAGCGCTGTATGCCCTGGCTGCTGCTGTTTTTCCGCTGCCTGCCCCTTTGGAGGCATTTTTTACCTATGCAGGCGTGAGCGTTCTGATGGTTCTTGCAGCCTTTCGGATCAGGGGAAGAGGCGGGCTTTTTAAGGCCGTGGCCGGGCTTTATATGGCGTCATGCCTGATGGCCGGCGTGATGGAGCTCCTTGCTTTTTCCGGCCTGCTTTTTAAACCATGGATGTTTGCAGCCGTACCGGGCAGCCTTTTTTTTGTCGTTTTTTTATGGGATCAGACGTTGGCGGGCGCTGCGAAGAACGGCCATCTGTACCAGGTGGAGGTGACATACAGGGGACAAATGGGACGGTTTGTCGGTTTTCTCGATACGGGAAACCGCCTGACGGAGCCGGTGAGCGGGAAACCGGTGTGTATCCTGTCGGCAGAGAGCGCCGGCGGGCTGTTTTCGGCCCTTGACGGCGTTCTGTATATCCCGTTTAGGAGCGTTGGAAAAGAGGGGGGCGTTCTTCCGGCCGTGCGGGCAGAGCGCATGGAGGTTGAAAAGGAGGGAGTAAGGCTGGTGGTGGAAGGCCCTTATATCGCCTTTTCAAAGGAGGCGCTGTCCCGGGACAATACATATCAGATGCTGCTGAACGAGGGGATTTGGATGTGAATGGCAGGTATTTCTTATATTGAATATGAGGAGGAAGAAATATGATCATAAAGGTTTCCATGCCGGGGCAGTTCCGGCTTAAGGTGGCGCCGTCGTTTAAGTCGGTGCTGTTTCCCAGGGAGGGGGAGATTCATTACATAGGCGGAGCGGATGTCCTCCCTGCGCCGCTCAGCAGCCGCGAGGAGGCGCAGGTGCTGCAAAAGCTTGGAACCGAGCAGGATTCACAGGCCAAGTCAAGGCTGATTGAACATAATCTGCGTCTGGTTGTATACATAGCCAAGAAATTCGACAATACGAGCGT
The DNA here is from genome assembly GCF_943193115.1 of Otoolea muris. Taxonomy (NCBI): domain Bacteria; kingdom Bacillati; phylum Bacillota; class Clostridia; order Lachnospirales; family Lachnospiraceae; genus Otoolea; species Otoolea muris. The sequence continues at coordinate 10,771 of NZ_CALPCY010000022.1, read as the reverse complement.
GGGGGTCGAGGATCTCATTTCAATCGGCACCATTGGCCTTATCAAGGCTATCAATACGTTTAATATCGATAAAAATATCAAGCTGGCTACCTACGCCTCCCGCTGCATTGAGAATGAGATCCTGATGTATCTGCGGCGGAATAATAAGACGAAGATGGAGGTGTCCATCGATGAGCCTCTGAATGTGGACTGGGATGGAAATGAGCTTCTGCTCTCAGATATCCTGGGCACGGATGAGGATGTCATTTACCGCGATCTGGAGGATGAGACGGAGAAGAAGCTCCTGAATACGGCGATCAGCCGTCTGCCGGCCAGGGAGCAGCGGATCGTGAAGCTGCGCTTCGGGCTGGGGACGGAGAATGAGGATGAGATGACGCAGAAGGAGGTGGCGGATCTGCTGGGGATTTCCCAGTCGTATATTTCGAGGCTGGAAAAGAAGATCATGAAGCGGCTGAAGAAGGAGATTGTGCGGTATGAGTAGAGGGGACGCGCGGCGGCAGGGCGGCTGAGGCTGCCGCTGCGCGGAATTGCGCTTTTTGTCAGGGATTTAGAAGGCGGCGCGTGAAGAGGCTTATGCCGCGGCTTATCAGGGCCGGCAGGAGCAGTCCCAGGATCACGTAAAACGGCCCGAGCTGCGGCCGGAAGCTGACAGGGAAGGAGGAGAGCGTCTCCGGCAGTTCCCGCAGGAAAAAGCGCGCGTACGCATAATCCATGAGCTTAAACACTGTAAAATGCAGCGCCATGATATCAAAGGAGGCGCGCCCTAAAAAGGTCAGCGGGCGGGAGAGGAAGCGCCATTTTTCCACCAGATCCGCCAGGGAGAGGACGAAATAGATCCCCAGCAGGGAGATGGGGAAAAAGAGCAGTCCTGGGATGCTCATGCCGGCCAGGTCAATGTAGATATGGAGACGGCTGTTGACCTGCGTCAGCAAAAACGCGCTGATGATACATCCGTACCAGGTTGTATAGCGGCGGAACCCCGGGCAGTGCGTTTTCATGATCCAGGCGATTGCATACAGGGGAACCACCAGGATGGCGGTCTGCAGGTTATAGGGCAGGCCGCATTTCCGCATGTTGATAAAGACGCCTGCAAGGCCCGCAGCAGCGGCCGGAAAGCCGATCAGGGGCAGGCGCAGGGCGGGCTTTTGGAGCCGTCCGGCCGCTGTGCGCCCAAACCAGACGCAGCCTCCGAACAGGGCGGAGGAGACGAGCCAGACGGGCACAAACCAGAGCGCGCCCTGGATCTGCTCCGGGCAGGAAAAGGAGATGCCGCTTAAGATGGCGGAAAGCATCATGGTGTGGTTATAAGCCGGCTGGCCCGCATAGAGCCCATGCCCGACAAAAAAGTTGTGAAGGAGCACGAAGACGGCCGCATAAAAGAAGTATCTGGGCCAGGCGCCGGATAAGCGGGCCCCGAAATAGGCAAAGGGATCGTCCCCGTATTTGGCTTCATTATAGAAATACCCGGTTATAAAAAAGAAGAGGGCCAGATGGAACAGATATACAAATGCGCCGGCAAAATAGCCGCTGTGCCCTAAAACAATCGCGATGATTCCCAGCCCTTTTACGATATCCCAGTAGAAAGAGCGGGACGAAGCGTCCTGATGCATACGTTTTCCTCCTTGTACCAGCCGATTTTACTATAGGGAGTGGAAAAAAGCAAGAGGAACTGTTTTTCAGGGCCTGTATGATAAATAACATGTTACTGTTTACGGGTAGTATCCTGCGAGGTGTTTTTTGTGAGCGCAGCGGAGGTCACAGAAAACCCGAGGGCAGCAGCGCCAAACCGCGTTTTTTTGCGGTTTGTGTGCATCGCGAAGCGTGTCACTGGGCACAGCCCGGCAGGAGTGTGAAAAGTAACAATAACATCCCGCGCGTTTAACGAAATGACCTTGGTTCAGACAAATGACGCAGCCCGTTTGCGTACGCGCCGGCGGGGGCTCTGCGCTGCGCGATACGCTGTCAGGTCAGATAATGCTTCATGGCGCGCAGGGCGCTTTTTTCGAGGCGGCTGACCTGGGCCTGGCTGATATGAATTTCCTCCGCCACCTCGGTCTGGGTTTTCCCCTCAAAAAAGCGCATGTCGATGATATGGCGTTCCCGCTCCGGGAGGCGCTTCATGGCCTCGCTTAAGGAGAGATCTTCTACCCAGTGCTCTTCGGAATTCTTTTTATCGCTGATCTGATCCATGACGTACAGGGGATCGCCGCCGTCGGTGTAGACCGGCTCGTAGAGGCTGACCGGGCTCTGGATGGCGTCCAGGGCGTAGGTTACCTCTTCCTTAGTGACGCCGAGCTCATCGGCGATCTCACAGACCGTCGGCTCTTTTAAATTCTTTTTCAGGAGATGTTCCCTGGTGTAGATGGCTTTGTAAGCCGTATCCCGCAGGGAGCGGCTGACACGGATGGAATTGTTGTCCCGCAGGTAGCGTTTGACCTCGCCTAAGATCATGGGGATGATATTACCTTGTCGAGGTAATGCGTATAGTCTCATGTGTTTCCCATCAGGCAAACCATTCAGATTCTGTAATGAATGTCAATTTTGTCATCCGTGATCTCGATGGATTCGATCAGGATATGCAGGATATTGCGCTGTTCATCTATAGAAAGGCAATCCCAAATCTGATCCAGATTGGAAATGGTATCCTGGATATCTTTGCGCATGACTGATAAAGAATCCTCGTTCTGCAGTTTTAAGAGCTTGGCCTCCATTTGCCTTCTGGTTTGTTTTAAATCACTGATTGTCTCCAGAAGAATCTCATCCGGAGAGTCAGCGTATAAACCATACAGCCGCTTGATTTTCGTGTCAGTCAGTTCTAAGTTTTTCACCAAATCGTCCGTACGGAAAGAATAGGGAGCAGCGCAGTCCTGGGACTGTACTTCTAAAGCAAAATGGAATACATCGTTGAGAACTGCCTGCTCGATCTCTTCCGAATTATAGTAAGCCTGAGGACAGTCTGGATCTCTGACAAGATACTTCTTGCTTTTCTGCCTGGAATAGCACCCGATTTTCTTTTTTCCTTTTCCCCAGCTCTGGTAATAGAGCGATGCGCCGCAATGTCCGCATTTCATCAGCCCTGTCAGCAGTGATTTTGAGGAGGAGAGCCTCGTGACGGATCGCTGTGTCAGGCGTTCCTGGACACGGCGGAAGATATCCTCGTCTATGATGGGCAAATGCTTCCCTCTGTATTCCTTGTCACGAAATACAATCAGGCCAAGGTACGTTTTTCTGGAAAGGATCTGCAGGACCCAGTTTCCATATTTTAATCCTGTGACATCCGCAATCGACTGAGGAGAAAATCCGCGAAGATACAGATTGAAACAGCTTCGGACCGTTTCAGCATCTTTGTTGGGAATCAGGATACCGTGCTCCGGGCTGTAATCATACCCGATAGGGATACGGTCGCCGCCAGGCCATAAACCGCTTTCTACCCGCGCCTGCATCCCCATTTGAGTACGCTCCCGGATATTCTCGCGCTCCAGTTGGGCAAAAGCAGACAGAATACCGATCATCAGCCGTCCCATAGGAGTGCCGGTGTCGATGGTTTCACTCAGAGAGACAAAAGACACCCTGTTTGGCAGCAGGATGTCTTCAATGAAGTAAAGCATGTCTCTCTGGGATCGTGAAATTCTGTCCAGCTTATAGCAGATGACATGAGTAATCTTATGTTCCTTTGCATCCTGAATCAGGCGCTGCATTTCCGGACGTTCCAGTGTGCTGCCGCTCCAGCCGCCGTCAATATACAATTGATAATCCTCAATCCCCAAAACCCCGCACTGGGCGATGAGGCGTTTTTGCTGCTCTTCAATGGAATACCCTTCTTCCGCCTGCGCATCGGTAGATACGCGGACATAAAGCGCGGCAAAAGGCCTGGCCGACAGAGTTTGCGGTGTTTGCTTTGCCTTTAAAGCAGTTCTTTTTTGTCTCATAGCGCTCCTTTCAAGGCAGTCATCCTTTTACAGTATACCATAGCAATATCTGTATGACAATCACTGCCTGTTAAAGTGATTTGCCAATCATTGGATGCCTCATAACAGTTCCGACAGGTCTGTGTGCTTGGATCGTACGATTACGTGACAAAAGCAGGCATTTGCCCATCGTGAAGCGTGATATCGGGCAAATGCTAGAAGCGTGTCCCCAAATTGCTTTCTGGTAGCTGTGTGTGCCACTTTGTGGGAGATTTGTGCCAAATGAACGCGGCGTAGTGGGCTACGTTAAGTGAATTTGGCACAAATCTCCCACAAAGTGGGGCGTACAGATGCCAGGAATGAATTTTCAAACACGCTCTAGGCAGACGTGTGAACAATAACATGTCTACTGGAGAGTGGATATGTTTTGTTTGGAATCATTCCCATTTCTGCTGCGTCTGGATGCATTACAGATAATATCTAAAATGGTTTGGTTTGTAATTTGGTAGCTGGGCAAATCATGAAAGGATATTTCTGTGCCATTTACGTATCGATGGATGATTTCTGCCATATAGAGTTCCTCCTTGCCTTGATTATTGCCGGTTTTAACTAAAAAATACAAAATTTGGCGGGCCTGGCCGTGGATCACGGCTGTACTTTAAGTATGGGCATGAGAAAGCATTTTTGTGGATTGAAGAGGGAGAGATGGGATTGTGTTATTTATGTTGAATGATGAGAAGATGATTTACATAATTTTGTGTTCAGTTATATTTAAGAAATTATCGGTTACTTGTTTTGCATACAGTTATTTCCGTAAAAAATAAAAATTTCAATAAATACATTGCATCATATCCTAAACGCTTATCCGCAGAAATTCAGGTATTTTACGGATATCCTACAGAGGTAAATGTTTTTGCAATCTGTATCTATGTAAGATATGTCCAGACGTTTTTCCAGACAATTTAAATCGGCCGGGCAGCCATAATTCTTGTATATACAGAATTATAGCAAGAAATGAGAGAAGGGAGAACGGCAAATGATTATGCAAAAAGAGTACCTCGATGATATGAAGGAACATATCATGGGTATGGACGAAAAAGAATTTAAAAAGAGAGGAACCACAAAAGAGGCTGTTTTAAGCAGCAGCGATATTATGGAAAGGCTCTGGTGTATGTACCAGAATGATGTGGAGGACTATGGCTGCGATAAAGAGTTTTCTCTTTGTGATGCGGTAAACGAAGTGATTGGCGCTGTGCCGGTAGAGGAGACAGGGGGCCTGCTTTGGAATGGAGTTGCAACATAAATGAGCTCTCTCATGATTCTGAACTAAAAGATTTGACTTTGGAGGAATTTTTAAACCTCTGTGGAGTCGGCGGACTTGCTGAGTGTATCATCTGAATAATCTGCGCGCAAAAAGGTTATCAAAACGCAGGAGAAAGGAAAAAATGAAATATATTTTAAATTGGAACAATGAATACCTGGAAATGAGGATCGCAGGCGGCCCCATGGATAAGGAAAGTGCAAATCGGGAGATAAAAAAGCAGGCAGTGGAACATCTGGTAGAGCTGGACATAGCCAAAAACACAGAAGAAGCAGAAAAACTTTATACTGCTGCGGAGAAGGCGACAGCAGAGGAAGAAGTAACCGAACTCCACGTTAGCAACGAAACCGTTTCTATCCTGTATGGGGGCGGATACGAAGACCGCTATCAGATTGTGGATTACACAGAGTAATCAGCGAACTGGATCAAAATAAAAATATCTAATAAAGAGAAGGAAAATATATACATGAGCGAGACAAAGTGGGAGAAACCGGATTTCATTGATGGGGAGGTTTTCCGTGAAGCAGGTGAAACAGACGGTTTCCCGGAGATTAGCCATGTGATTACCATATCAACGGAACATATTCGCCCGGAGACGGCTTCCCTGCTGGATGCAGATGCCGTAGAGCTGATTGTTTGGAAGAAAGATAAATACGGATATGTGGTCATGACGATTGGATGGGAACTTTATGGAGAGGATATTCCAGAGGATTTAAGGGCGTGCGTCCAATATGCCGCAGAGCATAATTGTGACTGGCTGTGTCTTGATGGAGATGCCAAGACGGTACAGGGGCTGCCCTTGTATGAATGGAGATTGAGAGTTCCCTATACCGGAACCGAACATAACGGACGGATCATGGAATGCTTTAGCAAAAAGATCTGTCTCGTAAAATTGCCTGCTGGGGAAAACGTCATGGTGAAGGAAGACGGATGGAATGATCAGGATTGATTCCTGTGAGCAGAGAGCCAGGCGGGAATGCCTGCATGCACATATGGCGACTGCCGCGAATATCACATACCCGCTGCTGTGCAGCGCTGCAAGCTTGATGCCCTGTTGCTTTGCAGCGGGGATATTGACTTTCATGGATAGTTAAAAACGGGAGGAAAGAGAATGAGAATAACGAAATACGGACTGATAACTGACCAGCAGCGGTATTTCCTGATAAAAGAATCCGCAGTGAATTACGCAGTGGAAACACTGACTACAGGCAGTTCGCTGTACAAAATGCTCAATGACCTATACAGGCTGAACCAGCTTGCGGAGGAACATATATACCTGGTCGGCTTTACGAACAGAGGACGGCCCCTGGGTGTTTTTGAGGTGTCGCATGGGACAGGGAACGTTTCACTCATCCAGCCGCGGGAAGTGTTCATGCGGCTTCTGTTAGTCGGGGCAAGTTCCTTTGCTATTGCCCATAACCATCCATCCGGGGATTTTACGCCTTCGGGAGAAGATATCAATGTAACAAAATGCCTGAAAGAGGCCGGGGATATGATGAAAATCCCCATGCTCGACCATATCATAGCTGGATCTCCCGGATATTACAGCTTTTACGCAAATGGTTTTTTTGCCAGATAAGAAAGTGCGTAGAATGCATATAAAAAGAGATTTGCTCCGCGAAAGGGCCTGATGACTGTCAGGTTCTTTTTTGCGGGGCGACAAAGCGGAAGCAGAAGCCATACTTTCCCTGGAACAGTACAAAAGGCATATAGGGAAAGGATGCGGAGGAAAAACTGACAGCAAAATAGGAAGAAACATAACAGACTAGGAGAACGTATATGGCAAATGAAGCTTACTATACAAGTGAACATTATAACCAACAACGTAGATTGCTTATCAATGGCGATCCCCGTGCATTAATCTGCTTTTGTGTGGATGTTAGTCAGTCCATGGATGAGTGGTGGATTGAAAAAGGCGGTTTAAGACGTAACACAGGTTCCGGTTTTTCTGATGGTCACAATGTCAACTATTTTAATTTAGATGATATTAGACCTGGGTATGCCCATTATAAAAAAATAGATAAATTGAATGAAACACTTTGCAGTCTTTTGAATGAATTAAAATTTGATCGCGAACTTTGCCGCCAAGTTGCTGTTTCAATTATTACTTATAGCCGTTTTGCGAGTGTAAGATATGATTTTCTTGATTGCGAAGTTTTAGATGTACAATCTTGTAAGTGCTCTGTTGAAAGGGCAGAAACAGCAATGGGTGATGGACTTCGTACTGCGCTTGCACAGTTGGATGAGATGCAGAATGATCTTAAAAATGCCGATAACGATTACTATACTCCTATCTTGGTATTTATGACGGATGGTACTCCTACCGATGACCCACGTACAGAATTTGCAAAAGTCCGAGAGCGCGTACAAAACGGGGAACTGTTTTTGTTTCCGTTAGGTATTGGTGAAGGTGCTGATATGGCAAGGTTACGAGATATGTTTCCTGTAGGAAAAGTGCCTCAGAGTTTTAGTGAGCGCTATAAAATGATTATGCCAGAAGATTATGGTACTATTTTTAAGGAAATTAAAGATCATGTCAAGCGAAAGCAAAGCGTAATGGTTTCAGAGGGAGATAGTATACAAAGTGCACCTGTTGTTGAGGACATTAACATTAATAACAATCAAATGGGTGAAAGCATTATGTATAAATATTTGTCTGGATTAGCTTAATCGAATGATTAAATTTTGTATTAAATATATCCAGATGGGAGAACTTCTATAATATATTAATTTGATAGGGTTCCACAAATATTTGCAAGAAAATTGAGTGTATTGTGTTGATGTCATAGGTGGAAAAATAAAACAGTAGAAAAGTGTAAGAAGCAGGGAAATCCGGGAGTTGGGGCAGTTTGGAAAAATTGTTTCGGCTTCCGGTTTTTTTGCTGTTATACTTTGCGGAAACATATCAACAGATTTTGATAAATATGGGATGGTTGTAGAGATAACACTATTAAAACATGAGATATTTTATCTTGCAGAGGAATATGGCTTGCAATTAATTTTTTATTCGACTAAAATGCTACTACCTTGAAGGGGGAGTGTTCTGCTGCATTCAAACTGCTGGATAGGGTATTAAAAGTGCCGTTGACTTTCCCCTTAGGGTAAAGTTTATACTAAGCATGGAAGGAGGGTTCGCATATGCTTACAATTGGAGAATTTTCAAACATATGCAGAGTATCTACAAAAACTCTTAGATATTATGCTGAAATAGGATTGATACTGCCGGATGAAATTAATCCAGAAAATGGCTACCGGTATTATTCCATCAACCAATTGGAGAAAATGCTGTTGATCAATCATTTGAAGGCTTATTGCTTTTCTTTGGAAGAGATCAAATCAATTTTTGAATCGGAAGAACTGATGGATGAGGTACTTTTTACTGCACTTAATAAAAAGAAAAAGGAGATTGCGGTAAAGGTACAGAAGTTTGAAGATACTCTGCATCAAATAGACAACGATATATCAAATTTGAGGAAAGGCAAATCCATTATGTCATATATGGAAAACATTGATGTGCAGTTGGTTGAGATACCGATAATGTATCTTCTGTCGATACGGAAGAATGTTTTAGAGCATGAATTTTCAGAAGAATATGGTACCTGCTTTGGGAAACTATTTCGGAAAATGGAAGAGAAGAAACTAACAGCGGCTGCTCCGCCAATGGTACTGTTTCATGACGATGAGTATACACCATTTGGATTAGATACGGAATTTGCAATCCCGATAAAAGAGTATGCGACTGGAACAAGGGATTTCTGTCCCGGACTATGTTTGAAAACGGTTGTGCAGGGCTCTTACTCACAGCTTCCTTCGGTTTACGCAAAACAAATAGAGTGGGCAAAAAGAGAAGGCTATGAAAATAGCAATGCATTGTACGAGGTATATGTAACAGATCCGGCAGAGGTTTCAAAAGAAAGTGAACTTGTTACAGAAGTCTATTATCCGGTTAAAAAGAGGGTTTCAAAAGTCCAGAATGGCAGGCAGATATTGTGAAATGCATGAGAGGAAGAAAGTATGGATCAGATAAAAATTGATGAGTTGGAGCAGAAAATAAACAGTCAATATGGAAATACCACAGGTATAGTCATAATAAAAGATGGAATTGTATCCTATGAAAAATACTTTAAAGGTTGTACAGCGGATAGTCGTGTTCACGTCTATTCTGTGACAAAAAGTGTTATTTCAATATTGATTGGGATTGCTCTGGATAAAGGATGCATTAAAAATATTGACGAGAAAGTGCTGGATTACTTCCCGGAATATAAAGTGAAAAGGAGAGAGAAAAAAATACAGAATATTACACTAAAAGATATGCTGACCATGACGGCACCTTATAAATACCGTTTTTTTGCACCTTATATAAAGTACTTTACAAGCAGTGACTGGATAAAATTTTCACTTGATTTATTAGGCGGTCGTGGGAAGATAGGAATATTCCGATATGCCCCATTGATTGGACCAGATATTTTGTCGGGAATTTTAGTGAAAGCAACAGGGCAGTCTGTATTGGATTTTGCTACAGAGAATTTATTTGAACCGATTGGGATTAAAGTGGAAAACAATTTACTATTTGAAAGCAAAGAGGAACAACTAGCATTTAACCAGTCTACGGATATTAGCGGATGGGTAACAGACTCCATGGGAATTCATGCGGCAGGCTGGGGACTTACGCTTACACCAATGGATATGGCAAAGATTGGGCAGTTATATCTGAATGGCGGTATGTGGGAGGGGAAGCAGATCATTTCCTCAAAATGGGTAGAGGACAGTACAATAGAACACAGCCGATGGAAAAAAGAGAATCTGCCCTATGGATATCTATGGTGGGTAAATGAGGATGGCTATGCAGCAATGGGGGATGGCGGCAATACAATTTATGTAAACACGAAGAAAAAGCTGGTGATTTCTATTGCAGCTCTCTTTGTACCCAAAGCAGGGGACAGAATAGAATTAATCAAGAAATTCATTGAGCCTATTTTATGAGATGAACAAAATTGTATTATCAGTTGACTTTATCACAAAGACGATTTATAGTGTCATCGACCAAGAAAAAGGATTGACTCTCGTATTATATGAGGGTTTACACTTAAAGTCAGGAGGTGGTTTCTTTGCTGAAAATAGGAGAATTTTCAGTCTTGTCACAAATCAGTATCCATATGCTCCGGCACTATGATGAGATTGGTTTGCTGATTCCTGAGCATGTGGATGATTTCACGGGATATAGATACTACAGTGAATGTCAGCTCCCGATAGCCAACAAGATACAGGCGTTAAAAAGTATGGGGTTGGGATTAGATTTAATCAAGGAGATATTGGCGAAATATACAGGCAATGACCAACTGAAAGATTATCTCGAACTCCATGCGGTGGAACAGCGGGAAAAAATTGCGAATTTGCAAAAACAATTGAATCTAATCGAAACAACCATAGCGAATTTGGGACATGTTTCAGATATCCCTTTGTACCCCGGATTCTCGAAAACGTGACGATGAATTTTCGCCACACTTAGCCGAACCACCTGAATTTTATTGACAAAACCACC